>JARRNI010000134.1:0-10066 GCA_037385125.1 Pseudolabrys sp. | reverse complement strand
ACGGAAATTTCCGACGGGCACAAAGACAATCCAAATTACGGAGCATTTGGGTCGCCCCAAACAAAACGCCGTCATCTGATGGCGCTGCCCGCCTACGACCAGTGCATCAAGGCCTCGCACGTGTTCAATCTGCTCGACGCCCGCGGGGTGATCTCGGTCACCGAGCGGCAAAGCTATATCTTGCGCGTGCGCGAACTGGCCAAGGCTTGCGGCGAGGCGTGGCTGGCAACCGAAGGGGGAGGGGCTTAATGAGCGATCCCGAAATCGGCGGACGCGAGCCGGTGGCCGTCGACGTGGTCGAAGGCGAGACCTACTGGTGGTGCCGCTGCGGCCGCTCCAAGGACCAGCCGTTCTGCGACGGCTCGCACGCGGTCACCGATTTCCAGCCGCTGGAATGGACCGCCAAGCGCTCCGGCATGCGCAATTTCTGCACCTGCAAGCGCACCAAGACCCCGCCGTTCTGCGACAACAGCCATTTGAAACTATAATCGAGCCTCCTGAGGGGCGATTCGATCTAGCACCCATGGCGCTCTGGCTCATCCTCGCGGTCGTCGCCGTGGTGCTCGTCTATGCGATCGTCGCCTACAACAGCGTGGTGCGCACGCGCCAGATGGCCAACGAGGCATGGAGCGGCATCGACGTTCAGCTCAAGCGTCGTTCCGAGCTGGTGCCCAATTTGGTCGATACGGTGAAGGGCTACGCCGCGCACGAGCGCTCGGTGCTGGAAGAGGTGACCGAGCGCCGCGGCGCCGCCCGCGCCCTGCCCGAAGGCGCCGTGGCGGCACGCGGCGAAGCCGAGGGCGCGCTGTCGGCCGCGCTCGGCAGGCTACTGGCACTGGCCGAGAATTATCCCGACCTGAAGGCCAGCGACAATTTCCTCCAATTGCAGCAGCAGCTCTCCGGCCTGGAGAATGAGCTGCAGATGGCGCGCCGTTACTACAACGGCACGGTGCGCAATCTCAACGTGCTGGTGCAGTCCTTTCCGAGCAACCTGATCGCCGGCCTGTTAGGCTTCCGCGTGCGCGACTTCTTCGAGTTGGGAGAGGGTGAGGGCGCGCTGCCGCAGGTCGATTTGGGGACAAGGCGGCCATGAACGTGTTCGCTGCCAAAGCCACTTTGCGCCGCGTCGCGGCGGCGTTCGCCGTGCTGCTCATCAGCGCCGCGCCCGCGCTGGCCGAAGAAGTCATCCAGTCGTTCAATTCTGACGTTCAGCTTGCCAAGGACGGCGAGCTCACCGTTACCGAGACCATCCGCGTCAATGCGGAGGGCCGCGAGATTAGGCACGGCGTCTACCGCGACTTCCCGCTCACCTTTCGCGATGCCGGCGGCCGCCACGAAGTCAGCTTCAGCCTGCTCGGCGTCAGCCGCGACAGTAGGCGCATTTCACCAAGCACGTCGGCAATGCCATCCGCATCTATGCCGGCGACAAGGACACGATCGTGCCGCGCGGCATGCACACTTACGTGTTCCGCTACCGCACCGGCCGGCAGGTGCGCTGGTTCGACGGCAAGCCGGAGCTGAACTGGAACGTCACCGGCAACTTCTGGCGCTTCCCGATCCTGGCCGCCACCTACCACCTGCATCTGATCGACGACATGCGGCCGCTGCGCTTCACGGCCTATACCGGGCGCCTGGGCGCGCGCGGCCGCGACTGGCAAGGTGCCGTAGGCAACGATGGCGTGCTGACCGTCTCGACTACGCGGCGGCTGGCGCCGCATGAGGGGCTGACGGTGGTCGCCGCGCTGCCCGCGGGCGCGGTGACGCCGCCGAGTGCGGCCACGCGGCTATGGTGGTCGGTCCGCGACAACCGCCGTTGGATCTTCGGCGGGCTCGGCTTCGTCCTGGTGCTCGGCTATTACCTCGCCGCCTGGAATGCGGTCGGCCGCGACCCCAAAGCCGGCACCATCATCCCGCGCTTTCATCCGCCGCCGGGAATTTCGCCGGCGCTCGCCAACTACATCCATCGCTGGGGCTTCGGCCGCGAGAAATGGCGGGCCTTCACCGCCGCCGCGCTGTCGCTCGCCGTGCGTAACTTGATTCGGTTCGACGACAGCGACAAGAAGCTGACCCTCGAAAGCAGGCGACGCGAGCCAGAGGGCGGCATGGCGGCGCTGCCGCCGGGTGAACGGACCATCCTCGCCTGGGTCAACGGGCAGGGCGGCATCGCCAAAATCGACCGCGCCAACGGCAAGGCCGTCGCCGAGATCGGCGACGATTTCACCCGCAGCATCGAAAAGGAAAGCCGCAACCGCTTCTTCCGCCGCAATGTCGGCTATGTGATCGCTGGCCTGGCGATGACCGCCGCAGTGATCGCCGGCGTGGTTGCCTTCGGCGGTCTGCAGCAGGAGGATATGGCCGTCCTTTTCATCTTCGGCTTCGGCGGGCTGATGGCCGGCCTATTCGTGGTGCCGCTGTTGCTGTCGCTGTTCGGCGGTGCCCGTTTCCAGAGCGTGGTGCGCGGCGTGCTGTCGCTGATTATCCTGTCCATCGTGGTCACGATCTTCGGCAACATCTTCGCTGCGGTGTTTCCGCACGGTCTCGCTGGCGCCGGGGCGACGCTCGCCGGCTTCGTCGAGGGCTATCCGTTCTCTTTCGTGCTGGTGACCGCTTTCGCCGCGCTCAACGGCTTGTTCTTCTATCTGATGCGGGCGGCCACCGCGCTCGGCCGCCCGATCATAGACCAGCTCGCCGGGCTCCGGCTCTATCTCGAAACGGCCGAGGCGGCACGTCTCAATTACAAGGCGCCGGAGATCACCGCCGAGCGCTTCGAGGCGCTGCTGCCCTATGCGGTCGCTCTCGATGTGGAAAAGCCGTGGGCGGACGCCTTCGCCGCCGCGCTGCGCCGGGCGCATCCGGACGAAGCCGATCCCCTCCGCCATTACCATCCGGGTTGGTATGGCGGGTACGGCTGGGCGGGCGGCGATTTCGGCAACGCCGTCGGCGCGACCGTGGCCGGCGCCACCGCTGCGCTCACCAGCGCGATGCCAGTGTCGGCCAGCTCATCGGGATTTTCCGGCGGCGGTGGTGGCGCCGGCGGAGGGGGAGGCGGTGGCGGCGGGGGCGGCTGGTAGCTTGCCGCGTGATCCCGAAAAGTGGCTAGCGATATTCGGACAAGATCACGCGCCACCAGAAAGACCTAAGGTGACATCCGCCATTCGCCTTGCTAGGCAGGCCCCGCCAGTCCGAAAGTCCTGCCATGCCCGACCTTCTGCTCGAGTTCCTGTCGGAGGAAATTCCCGCCCGTATGCAAGCGCGCGCGGCAGACGACCTGCGCCGGCTGGTCACCGACCGGCTGGTCGCCGCCGGGCTGATCTATGAGGACGCCAAGGCCTTCGCCACGCCGCGCCGGCTCGCGCTTACGGTGCAGGGCGTGCCGGTGCGCCAGCCCGACCTGAAGGAGGAACGAAAGGGTCCCAAGGTCGGCGCCCCCGAGAAAGCCATTGCCGGATTTCTCAAAAGCGCCGGCCTGCAATCGGTCGAACAGGCCAAGGTGCAGTCCGATAAGAAGGGCGATTTCTACGTGGCGCTGATTGAGAAGCCGGGCCGGCCGGCGATCGAGGTGATCGCCGAGATGCTGCCTGAGGTGGTGCGCGGCTTCCCCTGGCCGAAATCCATGCGCTGGGGTGACGTTGACTTCGTTGTGGACGACGCGGGCCGACACGTCCGCACAACCGATGGTGCTTATGTCTTCGCCAACGAATGGATTCGGTGGGTTCGCCCACTACATTCCATCGTCGCCACCCTCGGCCCGGAAACCGAGGACCCGGATATCGTGCCGTTTGAGGTCGGCGGCATCGCAAGCGGCGACGAGACGCGCGGCCACCGCTTCATGGCGCCCGCCGCCTTCAAGGTGCGCCGCTTCGACGACTACGTCGATAAGCTGAAAGACGCCAAGGTGATGCTCGATCCGGCGCGCCGCGCCGAGATCATCCTCACCGACGCCAAGCATCTCGCCTTCGCGCAAGGCTACGAGCTGGTCGAGGACGAAGGTCTGCTCGCCGAAGTCACCGGGCTGGTGGAATGGCCGGTGGCGCTGATGGGCGCGTTCGACGCGGCGTTCCTGGCGATCCCCGACGAGGTGATCCGCTCCACCATCCGAGCCAACCAGAAATGCTTCGTGCTGCGCGACCCGCAGACGGCCAAGCTGGTCGACCAATTCATTCTCGTCGCAAACGAGGAAGCCGCCGACGGTGGTAAGCAGATCGTCGCCGGCAATGAGCGGGTGATCCGCGCGCGGCTGTCCGATGCCAAGTTCTTCTATGAGACCGATCTCAAGACGCGGCTGGAAGACCGGCTGTCCAAGTTTGAGCACATTATCTTTCACGAGAAGCTCGGCAGCCAGGCCGAGCGCATCGCGCGCACCGAAGCGCTGGCCGGCGACCTCGCCGACATCGTCGGCGCCGATCCCGCCGAGGCGCAGCGCGCCGCCCTCCTCGCCAAGGCGGACCTGCTCACCGAGGTGGTTGGCGAGTTCCCCGAATTGCAGGGCCTGATGGGCCGCTACTACGCGGAGGCACAAGGAGAAGACGAGGCGGTCGCCCACGCCATCGAGGACCACTACAAGCCGAAGGGGCCGGACGATCTGGTGCCCGGCGATCCGGTCGCCATTGCGGTGGCGCTCGCCGACAAGATCGACACGCTGGTCGGCTTCTGGCTGATCGATGAGAAGCCGACCGGCTCTAAGGACCCGTTCGCGCTCCGCCGCGCCGCGCTCGGCGTCATCCGCATCGTGATCGAGAACGAGCTGCGGCTGTCCCTGCGCATGCAGCTCTGGCGCCATTTCGGCGCGGTGGCGCGCGACGAGAAGCTGGCGCACGCCATCGCGCTCCTGCATCCGCTGCACGAGGACATCGTCAAGCTCAGCGCCACGGACATCGAGCTGGCCGTGAAGCTGGAAGTGCTGGTGGACGAGAAGAGCCGGCAGGTGACTGGCCCGCTGCTGGTGCAGGCGCATTCCTATCTGCATCAGACCCACGACCTGCTCGCCTTCTTCGCCGACCGCCTCAAGGTGCAATTGCGCGAGCAGGGCGCCCGCCACGATTTGGTGGACGCCGTGTTTTCCCTGGGCGGCCAGGACGATCTGTTAATCGTGGTGCGCCGAGTGGAGGCTTTGGCCAAATTCCTCGACAGCGACGACGGCAGGAATCTGCTCGCCGGCGTCAAGCGCGCCTCCAACATCATCCGCATCGAAGAGAAGAAGGACAAGCACGAGTATACCGGCGCGCCCGACCCGCAGCTTTATAGCCTGCCCGAGGAAAAGGCGCTGGCCGCGGCGATCGGCACCGCCAAGGAGCAAGCCGCCGCCGCCGTGGGCAAGGAGGATTTCGCCGCCGCCATGGCCGCCATCGCGGTGCTGCGCCCCAAGGTCGACGCCTTCTTCGACAATGTCACCGTCAATGTGAACGAGGCGAGGCTGCGCGAGAACCGCCTGAAGCTGCTCAACGAAATCCGCGAAGCTACCCGGGCGGTGGCGGATTTCTCCAAGATCGAGGGTTGACCACTAAGATGGAGGGTTGACCACTAAGCCATTGCAAGCTCGTTTATGGAACTCGTAGGCCCGCCCGTCGTTCACCGTGGCGTCGGCCGCAACAAGGGGGAATTGATGCACATTTCTATCGGCCATCTGGCGCCGATCGTCGCCATCGTCGCCGGCGTTCTCATCCTGGTCGTCCCGCGCCTGCTCAACTACATTGTCGCGATCTATCTGATCCTGGTCGGCCTGCTCGGGCTCGGCATCATTCACTAGGCAAAGTTCCGTAATTGTGCCGGCACCCCGCCGGTGTTCTAAAGGCTCATTCCGTAACCAGCACGATCGACCCATGGCTAAGCGCAAATCTCCCCGCGTCAGCAGCAAGGCGAAAAAGCAGGCAGTCCGCCGGGCCGCCAAGCCGAAGACGGCCAAGAAGACTACGAAGGCCAAGCCGGCCAAATCGGCCAGAAAATCGGCGGCCAAGAGCGTTAAGGACGCCAAGAGCGCCAAACCGGCCAAAAGTACGAAGAATAAGTGGGTCTACAGCTTCGGCGACGGCCGCGCCGAGGGCAAATCCTCCATGCGCGAGCTGCTCGGCGGCAAGGGAGCGGGGCTTGCCGAAATGGCCAATCTCGGTCTGCCGGTGCCGCCCGGCTTCACCATCACCACCGACGTGTGCACCTATTATTACGCCAATGGCCAAAAATACCCGCCCCGGCTGGAAGCCCAGGTGGAGGAAGCGCTGGCCAAGGTCGGTCGCATCGCCGGCAAAAAATTCGGCGACGTCAACAATCCACTGCTGGTCTCGGTGCGCTCCGGCGCGCGCGCCTCCATGCCCGGCATGATGGACACCGTGCTCAATCTGGGCCTCAACGACGAGACCGTGGAGGCGCTGGCCGAGAAGTCCGGTGACCGCCGCTTTGCCTATGACAGCTACCGCCGCTTCATCACTATGTATTCCGACGTAGTACTCGGCGTCGGCCACGAGCATTTCGAGGAGCTGCTCGACCAGCACAAGGAGCGCCAGGGCCACCATCTCGACACCGACCTGACCGCCGATGACTGGGCCGAGCTCACCGAGCGCTACAAGAAGCGCGTGCAGGAGGAGCTCGGCGAGCAGTTCCCGCAGGATCCGCATGAGCAGCTTTGGGGCGCCATCGGCGCGGTGTTCGGCTCGTGGATGAACCAGCGCGCCATCACCTATCGCCGCCTGCACAACATCCCGGAAAGTTGGGGCACCGCGGTCAATGTCCAGGCCATGGTGTTCGGCAATATGGGCGAGACGAGCGCGACCGGTGTCGCCTTCACGCGCAACCCTTCCACCGGCGAGAAGAAGCTCTACGGCGAATTCCTCATCAACGCGCAAGGCGAGGACGTGGTCGCCGGCATCCGCACGCCGCAGGAAATATCGGAAGCCGCGCGCGAGGAGGCCGGCTCCGACAAGCCGTCCATGGAAAAGACCATGCCCAAGGTCTATGGCGAGCTGAAGCGCATCTACAACGTGCTTGAGCGCCATTACCGCGACATGCAGGACATGGAGTTCACGGTCGAGCAGGGCAAGCTGTGGATGCTGCAAACCCGTAACGGCAAGCGCACCGCGCGTGCCGCGCTGCGCATCGCGGTCGAGCTTGCAAACGAGAAGCTGATCAGCAAGGAGGAAGCGGTGCTGCGCGTTGAGCCGCTTACGCTCGATCAGCTCCTGCATCCGACCATCGACCCGCGCGCCCACCGCAAGGTGATTGCCGCCGGGCTGCCCGCCTCGCCGGGCGCGGCTTCCGGCGAAATCGTGTTCTCCTCTGACGAGGCCGCGCAGATCAAGGACGGCGGACGCAAGGTCATCTTGGTGCGGGTAGAGACCTCGCCGGAAGACATCCACGGCATGCACGCTGCCGAAGGCATCCTCACTACCCGCGGCGGCATGACCTCGCACGCCGCCGTGGTGGCGCGCGGCATGGGCAAGCCCTGCGTCTCCGGCGCCGGCTCGATCCGCGTCGACTACGCCAACAAGACCATGACCGCTGGCAGCCAGACATTCAAACAGGGCGATCTGATCACCGTCGATGGCTCGACCGGCCAGGTGCTGGCCGGCAAGGTCGAGATGATCGAGCCGCAATTGTCCGGCGAGTTCGCCACGCTCATCGCCTGGGCCGACAAGGTGCGCAAGCTCGGCGTGCGCGCCAATGCCGACACGCCGGGCGACGCCAAAGCCGCGGTGCGCTTCGGCGCCGAGGGCATCGGGCTGTGCCGCACCGAGCACATGTTCTTCGAGGAAGGGCGCATCCAAGCGGTGCGCGAGATGATCCTGTCCGACGAGGAGAACGCGCGCCGCTCCGCCCTCGCCAAGCTCCTGCCGATGCAGCGCGGCGACTTCCTTGAGCTGTTCGAGACCATGGGCGAGCGGCCGGTGACCATCCGCCTGCTCGATCCGCCGCTGCACGAGTTCCTGCCGCACGGCGAGGAAGAGATCGCGGAAGTAGCGCAGGCGATGGGTGCCGACCCCAAGAAGCTCGCCGACCGCGCGCGAGAGCTTGCCGAGTTCAACCCCATGCTCGGCTTCCGCGGCTGCCGCATCGCCATCGCCTATCCGGAGATCGCCGAGATGCAGGCGCGCGCCATCTTCGAGGCGGCGGTGGAGGCGGGCAGGCGCACCGGCCAGACGCTGACGCCGGAAGTGATGGTGCCGCTGATCGCCACCAAGGTCGAGCTCGACATCGTCAAGGGCTGCATCGACGCCATGGCCGAGGCGGTGCAGAAGGAAACCGGCGCCAAGCTCGACTACGACGTCGGCACCATGATCGAATTGCCGCGCGCCGCGCTGATGGCGGGCGAGATCGCGGAGAGTGCCGAGTTCTTTTCCTTCGGCACCAACGATCTGACGCAGACCACTTTCGGCATCTCGCGCGACGACGCCGCCACCTTCCTTGGCACCTATACCGCGCGCGGCATTTTGCCAGCCGATCCCTTCGTCACCATCGATCAGCAGGGCGTCGGCGAACTGGTCAGGATCGGCGTCGAGCGCGGGCGCAAGGTCAGGCCGAAGCTGAAGGTCGGCATCTGCGGCGAGCATGGCGGCGATCCGGCCTCCGTCGCCTTCTGCCACGAGGCCAAGCTCGACTACGTATCGTGCTCGCCGTTCCGCGTGCCGATCGCGAGACTGGCCGCGGCGCAGGCGGCGCTCGGCAAGACCGCGGCGAGCCAGGCGTAGCTACCGATCATTCCGGGCGCGCACAAAGTGCGCGAACCCGAAATCCAGGGCGACGCAGCAAAGCATTTGGGTGGGGCCCTGGATTTCGGGCTCGCGGCCTTCGGCCGCGCCCCGGAATGACGGGTAGAAATTACCCCGCCACCTTGGCGAGGAAATCCTCCACCTCGTGCCGCAAGGCGGCGACCGCCGCGGCCACGGTCTCGGAGGCGTCGCGCAGCACCTGCGCGGAGTTGCGTGTCTCGGCCGCCGCGTTGCTTACCTCGCCCAGCACTTCCACCGCATGGCCGGTGCCCTGCGCCGCGCTCGCCACCTTGTGTGAGATCTCGCCGGTGGAGGCGTTCTGCGCGGTGACCGCGGCCGCCACCACCGCGGTATATTGGTTGATCTCCTTCATGCGCGCGGCGATCTGGCGGATGGCGTCGACCGCGCCCGAGGTCGAGCCCTGCACCACCAGGATGTGGTTGGCGATCTCTTCCGTGGCGGTGGCGGTCTGCACGGCAAGCGATTTCACCTCCGCCGCGACCACCGCAAAGCCCTTGCCGGCCTCGCCGGCGCGCGCGGCCTTGATGGTGGCGTTGAGCGCCAGCAGGTTGGTCTGGCCGGCGATATTGCGGATTAGCGTGACCACGTCGTCGATCTTCTGCGCGCCGTCGGCGAGGCTGGCGATCTCGCCGTCGGTTGCGCGCGCCTCCTCGGTTGCCAGTTCGACGATGCTGTTGGTATGGGTGAGCTGGCGGCTGATCTCATCGATCGAGCTCTACAATTCGCCGGCCGCGGCGGCCGCGGTCTCCACATTGCTGGAAGCCTCGTTGAACGCCTCCACCGCGCTTTCCGTGCGCTGCGTGGTCTGATCGGACGATCCGAACAGCGCGGCCGCCGTCGCCTGCATGGCGCTGGCGCTCACGCTCGACAGCAGGGTTTCGGCGCGCGGCCGGAACGAGGCAATGCTGGCGTCCACGGTGGCGCGCCGCTGTTCCTGATCGTCGATCGCCGCACGCTCCTCCTCGGCGCGGCGCTGCTCGGTAACGTCCTCGTGCGTGGAAACCCAGCCGCCGCCCGGCAGCGGCTCGTTCTTGGCGAGCACGATGCGGCCGTCGCTCGCCGTTACATAGATCGCGTTATTCTTGCCGGCGCGCATCGCGTCGAGGATGTTCTGGCAATAGCTTTCGACGTCGCCGGTGAACAGACCGGTGTCCCTGCGGTGCTCGATCAACTGTTTCAGCGTGAGCCCGGGCCGCACGATTTGCGGTGACAGCCCATACATGTCGATGTAGCGGCGGTTGACCACGACGATGCGGCCTTGCGCGTCGAACATGACCAGGCCTTGTGTCATGTTGTCGATCGCTTCGGTGAAGCGGGCATTTTGCGCGCGTTGGCGGCGGTAGAACAGG
>JARRNI010000133.1:0-13911 GCA_037385125.1 Pseudolabrys sp. | reverse complement strand
GTCCATACCACCTGCGGCTCGCCGCGCGCGTATTTGTCGGCGAAGGCCTGTTCCGTCGGCTCGATCTGCATGGGCAGCGCTAGCGCAAGATCGTTTTTGGTTGAATCACAGCGGCCCCTAACTTCTTTCTGGGCGCATGATCTTTTCCGAAAACCGGTTCCCACTTTTCGGGATCATGCGCTACGGAGTGCCGGTGCCGATGACCTGGTTCACCTGCGATTGGTTGATGTCGACGCCAAGCGAGCTTTCCAGGTGGCCGAGATATTCGCTGCTGATGTCGTTGGCGTAGGAGGTCGACAGCGTCGAGGCGATCGCCTTGCTGCCGGCCGACTTGGGGTCGAGCTTGGGCTCGGTGACCCCGGTCACCTTGAATACGTAGCGCTCGGTGAGCTTCTTGCCTTCGACGCTGCCGGGCACGCCTTTCGGCGTAGCGAAGGCCGCGTTGAGCAGAGGGGCCGGTACCTTGTCGGTCGGCTTGCCGCGCAGCAGGCCGTCCGCCTTTTCGACGGTGAGGCCGTCGGCGCTCGCGAGCTCGGCGAGCGTCGAGCCGTTCTTCAGCTTGCCGACCATGGCATCGGTCTTCTCTTTCAGCTTCTTGGCGACCTGGTCGTTGCGCCAGTCCTGTTCGACCTTGTCCTTCACCTCGTCCAGCGTGCGGTCGCGCGAGGGCGTGATGCCGGTGACGCTGTAATAGAGATAGCCACCGCTCGGCAGTTGCAGCGCCTCGTTGTCGACGCCGACGTCGGTGTTGAAGGCGGCGGCCACCACGTCCGGCTTTTTCGGCAGGCCGGGCACCGGCTTGCCGTCGGGCGCGCGCCCGGAGCGGTCGATCGCGTCGATCACCCGCACCTTCAGGCCGAGCTTCTGCCCGGCTTCGACAAGGGTAGAGCCGGCCGCGCGCTCGTCCTCGATCTTGTCGCGCAGGTTGCCGATCTTCTCGCGTGCCTGCGCCTCGGCGATCTGCTGTTTGATCTGCTTTTCGACGTTGGCGAAGCTCTTCTCCTTGCCGGGCTCGATCTTGCCCACCTTGACCAGCACGGTACCGAAGCTGCCCTTGACGGGCTGGCTCACCTCGCCCGACTTGAGCGAGAAGGCGGCCTTGGCGATGGCCTGATCGATGATGCCTGCTTTGGTCACCATGCCGAGGTCGGTGTCGGCAGGCTTCAGGCCACGCGCCTTGGCGATGTCGTCGAAACTCTTGCCGCCGGCGATCTCATCGCGCGCCGCTTTCGCGGCCTTTTCGGTCGGGAAGATGATCTGGTGCACCTCGCGCTTCTCGGGCGTGCCAAAGCTGGTCGCGTTGGCCTGGTAATATTTCTTGGCGGCGCTTTCCGGTACCGCCTCCGATTTTGCGATGTCGGCGGCCGCCAGCGAGAGCAGCGTGAGCTTGCGGTATTCCGGCGCGCGGAACAGCGCCTTGTGGGCCTGGTAGTATTTCTCCAGCACGTCCTTCGCCGGCGACGGGATCGTGCCGGCCTGGGCCGGGCCGAGGGCGAGATAGTCGATGCTGCGCTTTTCGTTCTGGTAGCGGTCGATCGCCGTCATGGCGGCCGTCGGCACCTTGATTTCGCCGGCGATGCTGGCGGCGATCTGGTGGCGCAGCATCAGGTTGCGCTGCTCGGCGACGAAGCGCGCTTCCGTGTAGCCGGCGTTGCGCAACAGCGCCTCGAAGCGGTTGCGGTCGAACTTGCCGTTGGCCCCGCGGAAATCCGGATCGTTCGTGATCAGATTGACGATCGCGCTGTTGTCGACGCCGAGCCGCAGGTTGTGGGCGTGCTCGTCGAGGGCGGTGTCGCCCACCAACTGGGCGATGATCTGGCGGTCGATGCCGAGCGCGCGCGCCTGGTCGGGCGAGATCGGCCGGCGGATGCGGTTGCTGAGCTGGCGCAGCTTGTCGTTATAGTATTCGCGGAACTGCTCGAGCGAGATCTCGGTGCCGCCGACCGAGAGTGCGTAGTTCTGTCCGAAGCCGCGGAAAATGTCGCCGATGCCCCAGATCGCGAAGCTGATGGTCAGGACGCCGAAGATGACGGCCATGACGGCTTTGCCGAGCCAGGTCGATGAGAGTTTGTGGATACCGCGAAGCATGCGCGCGTTTCTTGTTTCGTGGGGCGTAGATGACGGGGTGGTGGCGTCGTTATAGGGAGCGCGCCAAGGCGCTGCAACTCAAGACGGATCGGGCCCGACGAGGAAGGCCCGGCAGGGCCGGCCCTGGCGCCGTCTGCCCCCGTCTGCTAACCGCGGCTGCAAAAGGGACTTCAGCATGGCAGGGGCGACCCCACGCCCGTTGGTGGCGGGCAACTGGAAAATGCACGGGCTGGCGGCCTCCGTCGGCGAGCTCGAACAGATCATGGCGGGCGCATCCGGCGCCAGCTGCGACCTGATGATCTGCCCGCCGGCTACTCTGGTCGCCCGCTTTGTTGCGACCGCCGCTGGTTCGGGCGTGGCGATCGGCGGCCAGGACTGCCATGCCGAGCCGTCCGGCGCCCATACCGGCGATATCGCGGCCGAGATGCTGGCCGATGCCGGCGCCGTCGCCGTGATCGTCGGCCACTCCGAGCGCCGCGCCGACTATCACGAGAGCGACGTCCAGGTGCGGGCCAAGGCGCTGGCCGCCTGGCGGGCCGGCCTAACCGCTATCGTCTGCGTCGGCGAGCACAAGTCCGAGCGTGAGGTGGGCAAGACCCTGGCGGTGGTGGGCGGCCGGCTCGACGGCTCGCTGCCGGACGGGGCGACCGGGACCAATCTGGTGGTCGCCTACGAGCCAATCTGGGCGATCGGCACCGGGCTCACGCCCACGCCGGCCGACGTGGCCGGGGTGCACGGCTTCATCCGCCAGCGTCTCGCCGGGCGCTTTGGCCGAGAGGGTGACCGCATCCGCATCCTCTATGGCGGCTCGGTCAAGCCGGCCAATGCCCGGGAACTCCTCGGCGTCGACGAGGTCAACGGCGCCCTGGTCGGCGGCGCCAGCCTGAAAGCGGCCGATTTTCTCGGGATTGCGGCGGCTTATCGCTAGCTTTCCGGCCGCTGGCAAAGGGCGGGCCAATCGTGTAGAGAGCGGCCGCGAATTTTGAGCGCATGTGCAGGGTTCTCCTTCAGTTTTCCCTGATCGGGCTCTATATGACCGCCCAAGACTGTCTGCCGCGCCGCCGGACGGGGGCGTCGAGAGAACCTGTTTGAACGGAATTTGAGAGCATGCAGCACGTCGTTATTGTCATTCACCTAATGCTGGTGCTCGCCCTAATCGGCGTGGTGCTGCTGCAGCAATCCGAGGGTGGCGGTCTGGGAATCGGCGGCGGGAGCGGGTTCATGACCAGCCGCGGCACCGCCAGCATGCTCACCCGAGCGACCGCCATCCTGGCCGGCCTGTTCTTCGTGACCAGCTTGGTGCTATCGATCCTGGCCGGCATAAACCGGGCGCCGACCTCGATCATTCCGGGCAGTCCGAGCAGCGCGCCGACGACCCAGGCGCCCGGCAAGCCCGCGCCGCTTGGCCCCGGCCAGGGCGGCCTGCTCAAGCAGCTGCAGGAGGGCGCGCCCGGCGCGCCAAGCGCTCCGGCCGCACCGCCTGCGCCGGCGGTGCCTTCCGGACCGCAGGTGCCGGAATCGAAGTGACGACGCTTTCAGCGGAGGGCCGGGTGACCGGCCCTTCAACGTTATGGCCGGGCCGCGACCGTCGGGCCGAAAGGGCAAGGCAAAGAACCCGATGGCAATACCGCGATCGCCATTGTTCTTCCCCCGCTACACACAGGTGCAGAGCCGGTCTTCCGTTTTCGCGCTCGTCGAATCGAATCAGGAGAGCTAAAGTTTAGGTCCCATGGCGCGGTACATTTTCATCACCGGCGGCGTGGTCTCCTCTCTGGGCAAGGGTCTCGCATCCGCGGCGCTAGGCGCGCTTCTGCAGGCGCGCGGCTACAAGGTCCGCCTGCGCAAGCTCGACCCCTACCTCAACGTCGATCCCGGCACCATGTCGCCCTACCAGCACGGTGAGGTGTTCGTCACCGACGACGGCGCCGAGACCGACCTCGATCTCGGCCACTACGAGCGCTTCACCGGCCGCCCCGCCACCAAGCAGGACAACATCACCACCGGCCGCATCTACCAGGAGATCCTCGCCAAGGAGCGGCGTGGTGACTATCTCGGCGCCACCATTCAGGTAGTGCCGCACGTCACCAATGCCATCAAGGACTTCATCCGCGAGGGCAATGACGGCTTCGACTTCGTGCTATGCGAGATCGGCGGCACCGTCGGCGACATCGAGGGCCTGCCGTTCTTCGAGGCTATCCGCCAGATGGGCAACGAACTGCCGCGCCATCACGCGATCTATATCCATCTCACCCTGCTGCCGTTCATCCCGAGCGCCGGTGAACTGAAGACCAAGCCGACCCAGCACTCGGTCAAGGAGCTGCGCTCGATCGGCATCCAGCCCGACATCCTGCTTTGCCGCACCGACCGGCCTATCCCGGCGGGAGAGCGGCGCAAGCTCGGCCTGTTCTGCAACGTACGCGAAAACGCCGTGATCGAGGCGCGCGACGTCGACAACATCTACGCGGTGCCGGAGGCCTATCACGCCGCCGGCCTCGATACCGAGGTGCTGTCCGCCTTCGGCATCGACACCGGCGTGCCGCCCGAGCTCGCCCGCTGGCGCACCATCAACGAGCGCGTGCGCAATCCGGAAGGCGACGTCACCATCGCCATCGTCGGCAAATACACCGGCATGAAGGACGCCTATAAGTCGCTGATCGAGGCGCTTTCGCACGGCGGCATCGCCAACAAGGTGAAGGTCAATCTCGACTGGATCGAATCCGACGTGTTCGAGAACGAGGATCCGGCGCCCTTCCTCGAGCAGGTGAACGGCATCCTGGTGCCCGGCGGCTTCGGCCAGCGCGGCGCCGAGGGCAAGATAATGGCGGCGCGCTTCGCGCGTGAGCGTCACGTGCCGTATTTCGGCATCTGCTTCGGCATGCAGATGGCGGTGGGGGAGGCGGCGCGCAATCTCTGCGGCATCGAGGAAGCCAATTCCACCGAGTTCGGCCCGACGTCGGAGCCGGTGGTCGGCCTGATGACCGAATGGCTGAAGGGCAACGAAAAGGAGAAGCGCTCGGCCGCCGGCGACCTCGGCGGCACCATGCGCCTGGGCGCCTATCCGGCGGTGCTGTCGCGCGGCAGCCGCGTGGCGGAGATCTACGGCGCCACCGACATTTCCGAGCGCCACCGTCACCGCTACGAGGTTAACACCGCCTATAAGGGCCGGCTGGAGCAGCACGGGCTTCGCTTCTCCGGCATGTCGCCCGACGGCGTGCTGCCGGAAATCGTCGAATACGACGAGCATCCCTGGTTCATCGGCGTCCAGTTCCATCCGGAGCTCAAGTCGCGCCCCTTCGAGCCGCACCCGTTGTTCGCCAGTTTCATCGGCGCCGCGGTCGAGCAGAGCAGACTGGTGTAAATTGGTGTAGATTGGCCGAACCTCTATTGGAGGTTTGGCCATGTCAGACGCCCTTCCGCCTTTCGATCACCCGAGCGCTCCGGCCGACGTGCGCGGCGACATGCAGGCGCTGCGCGCCCATCTCGCAGAGGCCATCCCCCAAAAATACGGAACCCCGCCGAATGCGCTGATCGCGACTTGGAATGTCCGTGAATTCGGCGGTCTTACCGCCAAATGGACGGCGGCTGGGCAGGACAGTCCCAAGCGGGACTGGCGCGGACTTTGGGCCATTACGGAGATCATCTCGCGCTTCGATATCGTCGCGGTTCAGGAAGTCGGTGGCAATCTCCTGGCTCTCCGTACCTTGATGAAGACGCTCGGTCCTGCCTGGAATTTCATAATGACCGACGTCACGCTCGGCACGGCAGCTGGTGGAGAAAGACTGGAGTTTGTGTTCGACACGCGTCGGGTACAAATGTCTGGGCTCGCCTGCGAACTGGTAGTGCCGCCCGATTGGCAGCAGGCCGCCAGCCAGCATGCCTTGCATGACCAATTCGCGCGCACGCCCTATGCCGTCAGTTTCCGGCGCGGCGGCAAGACATTCGTGCTGGTGACGCTGCACGTCAAATATGGAGGTGCTGAGGCCGACCGTGTGCCCGAATTGCAGGGTATTGCCGACTGGATCGCGGACTGGGCCAAGAGAACCACTGAGTGGGAGCAAAACTTCATCGTGCTCGAGGACTTCAATATCGACCGGGCCAGCGATCCGGCCTACGAAGCCTTCGTCAGCCGTGGGCTCAGCCCCTCGAAGTTTCATGAGAAATTGCCGCGCACGATCTTCGACAAGGATGACATGCCCGACAAGGCTCACTTCTACGATCAAATCGCTTGGTTCCACCATGGTGGAAAGGCGATGCTCAATTTGACGGAAAAATCAGGCGGCAATTTCGATTTCCGCCTGGTGGTCTACCGTGATGTCGGCTTGACGCTGGCCCAGATGAGCTTTCGGGTCTCCGACCATTATCCGCTTTGGGTCGAGTTCGACCTTGCCGCATGAATGAAATCATGCCCCGCGGCCTCGACCACATCGTCCATGCCGTGCGCGATCTCGACGCGGCGGCCGCGCTCTATCGCAGCCTCGGCTTCACCGTCGGCGCGCGCAACAAGCACCCCTGGGGCACGCATAATTATCTGGTGCAGTTTCCCGGCTTCTTCATCGAATTGCTGACGCTTGTCCAGCCCGAGAAGCTGGGCGACGACGGGTTCTCGCAGTTGTTCGGCCGCTACACCGGCGATTTCCTGAAGAGCCAGGAAGGCCTGGCACTCATGATCCTGGAGTCGAAAGACGCTGAAGCCGACGAAGCCGACTTCCGCGCCGCCGGCATTGCCGCTTCCGAGACCATGCGCTTCGAGCGCGAGGGCTGGCGGCCGGACGGCGCGCCCGTCAAGGTCGGCTTCTCGCTCGCCTTCGCCGAAGACAAGGCCGCGCCCGCCATCCATTTCGCCGTCTGCCAGCAGCACTATCCGGAAAATTTCTGGAATCCGGCCTTCCAGCACCACGCCAATACTGCCACGGGCATTGCCGGCGCTGTGCTGGTCGCCAATGAGCCTGACCGCCACCGCGGCTTTCTGGAGCATTTCACTGGCGCCGAGGCATCGAAGGCCGAAGGCGGCTTTGCCCTCGCCATCCCGCGCGGCGCAATCGACATGACGACGCCAGCCGCTTTCCTGGCCCGCTTCGGCGTAAAGCCGCCCGATACGCGCAGCGGGGCCCGGCTTGCCGCCATGCGCTTTGCCGTCGCCGATGCGGACCGTCTGCAAGACCTGCCGGAACTCGCCGGAATTGCGGGCCTCTATCAGGGAAACGCCGCCGTGATCGGCGCCGAGGATGCGATGGGCGCAGTCATGGTATTCGAACCTTCCCGTTGACCGGTCGGGCGCCCAGCTTCATGGTCCGCCCGCGAGGACCGTACCTTGGACCAGAGCCTGCTGCCCAATGCCGCTGTTGCGGTCGGCGCCGTGCGCTTCGGCAACGATTTGCCGCTGGCGCTCATCGCCGGGCCCTGCGCGCTCGAGAGCCGCGCGCACGCGCTGGAAATGGCTTCGGCGCTCAAGGAGATCGCCATCAAGACCGGCGCCGGCCTAGTCTACAAAACCTCTTTCGACAAAGCGAACCGCACCTCGGCGGCAAGCGCGCGCGGGCTCGGGCTTGAGGCGGCGCTATCCATCTTCGCCGAGATCCGCCAAACCTTGAGCGTGCCGGTGCTCACCGACGTGCATGAGCCCGCCCAATGCGCGATCGTGGGGCAGGCCGTCGACGTGCTGCAGATCCCCGCCTTCCTGTGCCGGCAGACCGACCTCTTGGTCGCCGCGGCCGAGACCGGCAAGGCGGTCAACGTCAAGAAGGGCCAGTTCCTTGCGCCCTGGGACATGAAGAACGTGGTCGAAAAGATCACCGGCGCGGGAAACCGCAACGTGCTGGTGACCGAGCGCGGCGTCTCCTTCGGCTACAACACGCTGGTGTCCGACATGCGCGCGTTGCCGATTCTGAAGGCGCAGACCGGCGCGCCGGTCATCTTCGACGCCACCCATTCGGTGCAGCAGCCGGGCGGGCAGGGCACCTCATCGGGCGGCCAGCGCGAGTTCGTGCCGGTGCTCGCGCGCGCGGCGGTGGCGGTCGGGGTGGCGGGCGTGTTCATTGAGACCCATCAGGACCCGGATAAGGCGCCTTCCGACGGGCCGAACATGATGCCGCTCAAGGAGATGGAGCCGCTGCTCCGCAAGCTGGTTGAATTCGACCGGCTGGCCAAACAGTAATCCGGCCGCCGCGCCTGCGCATGAGTCCGAAAAGCGGCAACCGGCTTTCAGGAAAAGACCGTACGCCACCGAAAATGACCCGCATGCTCAATCTCATCGCGGTCGTCGTATTCGCGAGCGCGCTGTTCATGCGCTTGACCGATCCGGTGATCCCGCAGATCGCCGCCGGCCTGCATGTGGAGCCGGCGACCGCGGCGCTGCTGTCGACCGCTTTCACCCTGCCTTACGCTCTGGTGCAGCCGCTGCTCGGCGCGCTCGCCGACATGTTCAGCAAATCGCGGCTGATGCTGCTCTGTCTGTTCGTCATGGCCGCCGCGACGCTGGTCTGCGGCCTCGCCATCAGCTTCAAGATGTTGTTCGCCGCCCGCGTGGTGGCGGGGCTCGCCGCCGGCGGCGTCATCCCGATTTCCTTTGCGCTGGTCGGCGACAAAATCCCGGTCGCCGAGCGGCAGGTGGCCATGGGGCGGCTGCTGTTCGCCATCATGATGGGCAACCTGCTGGGCTCGGCCTGCTCCGGCGTGATCGCCGACTTTGCCGGCTGGCGCGGCGTGTTCTTCGCCATCGGCGGCTTCGGCGCGCTGGTGGTGGTCGCGACTTTTCCCGGCTTCCACGGCATGGGTCAGGCGAGCGGGCGGCTCGACTTTTCCACCTTCGTGCCAAACTACCGCGCCATCTTCGGCAACCCGCTGGCCAAGATCTGCTTCGGCGCCGTGTTCCTGGAAGCCGTGTTCATGTACGGCTGCTTTCCCTACATCGCCACCATGCTGCACGAGGCGGGCGAGACCAGCGCGGCAGTGGCCGGCCTGGTGATCGCCGGCTTCGGCATCGGCGGCGCGCTCTATGGTGTCACCATCGCGCGCGTACTGCCGGTTCTCGGCGAGACGCGTATGATGCGCATCGGCGGCAGCATCATGGGCTTGTGCCTGGTGGGGATCGCCGCGCGCCTGTTCTGGCCGCTCGAGTTCGTAAATTTCGCCGTGCTCGGCTTCGGCTTCTACATGCTGCACGGAGTTATCCAGATCTACGCCAGCGAGCTGACGCCGTCGGCGCGCGGTTCCGCCATGGCGCTGCATTCGTTCTTCTTCTTCTTGGGCCAGGCGGTCGGCCCGGTCGTCTACGGCGCCGGGCTCAACACCATCGGGCTGTCGCCGGTGCTGTTGTTCGGGGCCGTGGTGCTGGTCGCCGTCGGCCTCACCTGCGCGCAATGGCTGCGCCGGCCGCAGGAATTCGCGACGGCCTAGCGCCGGCCGCGATAGGGCCCCACGCCCTGGTCCGGTACCCACACGTCCTTCGGCAAGCGGCCCGCCTGCCAGAATACGTCGATCGGCATGCCGCCGCGCGGAAACCAGTAGCCGCCGATGCGCAGCCACTTCGGTTTCAGCAGCGCCACCAGCTTCTTGCCGATGCCGACCGTGCAGTCTTCGTGGAAGGCGCCGTGATTGCGGAAGCTGTTCAGGTAGAGCTTGAGCGACTTCGATTCCACCAGGAAGCGCCCCGGCACGTAGTCGATCACCAGATGCGCGAAGTCCGGCTGGCCGGTGATCGGGCACAGGCAGGTGAATTCCGGCATGGTGAAGCGCGCCACGTAATCGGTGTCGCCGTGCGGATTGGGCACGCGGTCGAGCACCGCCTCCTTGGGCGAGGCGGGGAGTGGGGCGGGGCGCCCGAGTTGCAAGGTTTTCTTCGATCGCTTCCTGGCCATCGGGGCCAGCCTTTCCCCGATCGCGATGGGCGGGTCAAGCCCGGCGGAAACTCCCGGGCCCCTTTGCCGGTTAGCCTTGCATCTTGTAGAAGCGCGCCCAGACCCACCTTCGGAACAATTCAAGAGCCAGCCATGACCGCCATTATCGACATCATCGGCCGCGAAATCCTCGATTCCCGCGGCAACCCCACCGTCGAAGTGGATGTGGTGCTGGAGGACGGCTCCTTCGGCCGCGCCGCCGTGCCCTCCGGCGCTTCCACCGGCGTGCATGAGGCGGTGGAATTGAGGGATGGCGACAAAAGCCGCTACGGCGGTAAAGGCGTCACTAAGGCGGTCGATGCGGTCAATACCGAGATTTTCGAGGCGCTTGGCGGCATGGATGCCGAGGCGCAGGCCAAGCTCGACGAGACCATGATCGCGCTCGACGGCACCGGCAACAAAGGCAGGCTCGGCGCCAATGCCATCCTCGGCGTCTCGCTTGCCGCCGCCAAGGCCGCCGCCAACGCCAAGGGCGACCCGCTCTATCGCTATGTCGGCGGCGCCGCCGCCCGCCTTCTTCCCACGCCGATGATGAACATCGTCAACGGTGGCGTGCATGCCGACAATCCCATCGACTTCCAGGAATTCATGATCACGCCTGCCGGCGTGCCGAGCTTCGCCGAGGCGCTGCGCGCCGGCGCGGAAATCTTCCACACGTTGCGCGCCGACCTGAAAGCGAAGGGGCTCAACACCAATGTGGGCGACGAGGGTGGCTTTGCGCCCGATCTCGAAACGGCCGAAGAAGCGCTCGATCTTATCGTCAAGGCAATCGAGAAGGCCGGCTACAAGCCGGGCGAGAACGTCTTTCTCGCGCTCGATCCGGCGGCCAGCGAATTCTACAAGGACGGCGCCTATGTCTACGCGGGCGAAGGCAAGACCCGCTCCCGGCAGGAGCAGGCGCAATATCTCGCCAATCTTGCGTCACGCTTTCCGATCGTCTCCATCGAGGACGGCATGGCCGAGGACGACTGGGAGGGCTGGAAGATCGTTACCGACCTGATCGGCAGCAAGATCCAGCTCGTGGGCGACGATTTGTTCGTCACCAATGTCGAGCGGCTGACCCGCGGCATCAAAGACGGCGTCGCCAATTCCATCCTGATCAAGGTCAACCAGATCGGCACGCTGACCGAGACGCTTGCGGCCATCGAGACCGCGCACAAGGCCGGCTACACCGCGGTGATGTCGCACCGTTCCGGCGAAACGGAAGACTCAACCATCGCCGATCTTGCCGTCGCCACCGGCTGCGGGCAGATCAAGACCGGCTCGCTGTCGCGCTCCGACCGCCTGGCCAAATACAACCAGCTCCTGCGTATCGAGGAGCAGTTGGGCGCGCAGGCGAAATATGCCGGCCGCGCCGCGCTGAGGGCCATGCCCTGAGCGGCCTCGCCGCCGCGCCGGAGAGCAGCGCCACGGATAAGCGAGCGGCCGCTTGCTTTTCGCGGCGAAATTGCCGCAAATGGCGGCTGAAATCATAAGAAAGCGCGGGCCGCCGTCATGGACCAGACCACGACCCTTTCCACCTATGACCGCCGCCGCGCCGCCGCTACGCGCAGATCCTGACGCTGATGCCGGAATCGGCTGACTACCGGCCCATGCACGGCCGCAGCAAGGGCCACGACCTCGAAGACGGCACCCACACGCGCGTCAAGATCGACCTGTTCCCCGAATACATCCGCAACCTGCCGCCGGAAAAGCGCGCGCTGTGGGACGTGGTCGGCCGCGCGCTGACCTCCGACACCGTGCGTCAGGCTTTCATCCGCCGGCTGGCGCCGGGCTTGGAAAAGCGGTTCGGCAAGGACTTCGCCAAGGTCGGCATGTATCCGATCCCGATCCTCACCCGCGACATTCCGGGCTATCTGATCCCGCCGCACACCGACACGCGCTGGAAGGGCATCACCGTTCAACTCTATCTGCCCAAGGGCGACGCCAATACCGACATTGGTACCATCTTCCACGAGAAGCTTGCCGACGGCTCGATGCCGAAGACGCGGCAGATGCGTTTCGCCCCCAATACCGGCTATGCCTTCGCGGTCGGCGACGACACCTGGCATTCGGCCGATCCGGTGCACGACCGGGTGAAGACGCGCGACTCGATTTTGCTCACCTACTTCGTCGATCACGGCTTGCTGCGCATTCTGCGCAACCGCGGCAAGCGGCTGGGTAATTTTCTCGGCAACGAGATCAGGTATCGGATTTAGGCAAGGCTGTCGCCCCGCATTCGCGGGGACGACACGCAGCGGCCCATTAAAACCGCCTTAACGCGATTTTCGTAAACGTCTGCGGCTATGGTCACCCACCGTCGCCGCCGTACCATCCTGACCGCGCTCGGCCTCTATACGCTGGCGGCGCTGTTCATCGGCTATTTCGGCGTCAACGCATTCACCGGCGCCCATGGCCTGCGCGCGCAGGCTGATCTCGACAAGCGGTTGGCCACCATGAATGCCGAGCTCGCGCGCCTGAAAGCCGAGCGTTCGGTCTGGCAGCGGCGGGTATCGCTTCTGCGCTCCAGCCAGATCGACCCTGACATGCTGGACGAGCGTGCCCGGGCGCTGCTCGGCTATGTCGATCCGCGCGACGTGACCATGCTGATCCGCCCGCGCTAGCCGCCCGGGACACGTACGCCGATTATCCCCCGTCCCAGAACCCGAAGCGCCCCTCGCGCGTTATCCACTGCGCGGGTTTCCGCTTTGCCATCAAATCCCCGCTGCAACTGACGCAAAGCCGCCCGGCATTGTCGCGCTTTCGCGCCCCCGCGATTTGAGCTAAGGGGTTCCCGCGAAGCTTGCCCCGCCGGTCCTCGTGCAGGAGTGTCCATGGCCCCGCCCAAGAAAGCCCCGCGCGCCGAAGCCAAGCTGCCGGACTTCGCCAGCAAACCGGTGGCCGATTTCAGCAAGGACGAGGAGCTCGCCGCCTACCGCTCCATGCTCACCATCCGCCGGTTCGAGGAAAAAGCCGGCCAGATGTACGGCATGGGCCTGATTGGCGGCTTCTGCCACCTCTATATCGGGCAGGAGGCGGTGGTGGTCGGCATGCAGATGGTGCTCAAGCCGGGCGACGAGGTGATCACGGGCTACCGCGATCACGGTCATATGATCGCCACCGGCATGGACCCCAAAGGCGTGATGGCGGAGCTGACCGGGCGCAGCCACGGCTATTCCAAGGGCAAGGGCGGCTCGATGCACATGTTCAGCGTCGAGAAGGGATTCTACGGTGGCCACGGCATCGTCGGTGCCCCGGTGCCGCTCGGTACGGGGCTCGCCTTCGCCAACAAGTACCGCGGCAACGACAATATCTCGGTCACGTATTTCGGTGACGGCGCCGCCAACCAGGGTCAGGTCTACGAGAGCTTCAACATGGCCGAGTTGTGGAAGCTGCCGGTGATCTATGTGATCGAGAACAACCGCTACGCCATGGGCACCGCCATCACGCGCTCCTCGGCGACCACCGACCTTTCGCAACGCGGCGCCTCGTTCAACATTCCAGGCGAGCAGGTCGACGGCATGGACGTGCGCGCGGTCAAGGCGGCCGGCGACAAGGCGGCCGCCTGGTGCCGCAGCGGCAAAGGGCCATACATCCTCGAAATGCTCACCTACCGTTATCGCGGTCATTCCATGTCTGACCCGGCCAAGTACCGTACGCGCGAGGAGGTGGACGAGGTGCGCAGCCACCACGATCCCATCGACATGATTCGTCAGCGCATCCTGGAGCGGAAGCACGCCAAGGAGGACGCGCTCAAGAAGATCGACGGCGAGGTGCGCGACCACATCAACGAAGCCGCCGAGTTCGCCACCCACGACCCCGAGCCGGACCCGGCCGAGCTCTATACCGACGTATACCGTTAATCGTACCCAGCGCGGTTCAGCCAGAAACAGTAGCGCCCATGCCGACCGAAGTATTGATGCCCGCGCTGTCGCCCACCATGGAGAAG
>JARRNI010000132.1:0-9730 GCA_037385125.1 Pseudolabrys sp. | reverse complement strand
CTCCGCCAACCGACGGATGTTCTCCACCACGTTCTGTTCGCGCGCGTGCTGCGGCGAGCCGGAGGACGCGAAGGCGCCGCCTTCCATCATCACATCGTTCTGCATGTCCTGGATGATGAGGGCGCAGCGCCGGGGGTCGAGGGTGAGACCGCCGCTGCCACCGGCCTGCGGCGGCGGAGCGGCGGAAGACGACGATACGGATGCGGCAGCCGAAGCGCCGGCGCGCATGAACGGCTCGACGCGCGGGCCTATCCTGGTGCGCACCGTGTAGACCGAATGGGTCGCGCACATGAACAGCGTACGCCAATCCGACTTGCCCCAGTGCAGATTGGCGACCATCTCGGGCACCCGGACCTTGCCGAGCAGCGCGCCGCCGCGGCTGTAGACCCAGACGCCGCCCGGCGCCGTGACCCAGATATTGCCGGCGCTGTCGCATTTCATGCCGTCGGGCACGCCGGCCTCGAGCTCGGAGCGAATGCCGGACGCGAAAATGCGGTCGGGCCCGAGCGAGCCGTCCGGCCTAACGTCGAACACACGGATGAGGGCCTTGACGGTATCGTTGACGTAGAGCTGCTGCTCGTCGGGCGAGAAGCAAAGCCCGTTCGGCTGATCGAACAGGTTGGGGTCGACCACGAGCTGCAGCTCGCCGCCGCTCGGCGGCACGCGGTAGACGCCCTGGAAACCGAGCTGACGCGGCCGCTCCACGCCATAGACCGGCATGCGCCCGTACCAGGGATCGGAGAAATAGATCGAGCCATCGGAGCGCACGCACACGTCGTTCGGACTGTTAAGCTCCTTGCCCTCAAAATGCGAGGCCAGCACCTCGCGCTCGCCGTTGCGCTCGCGGATCAGGCTCGAAGTGGCGTGCTCGCACACGATCAGCCCGAGATGGGCGTCATAGGTCATGCCGTTGCACTTGTTGGACGGGCGCATGACCTCGCGCACGCCGCCGCGTTCGTCCCAGCGGCGGCGCACGTCGGCCGGCATGTCCGAGAACAAGAGAAACTGATCGCGCGGATGCCAGATCGGCCCTTCGGTGAAGGTGAAGCCGGTGCCTAACTGCCCGACGGGCGCTTCCGGATCGATCAGCTCAGCGAATTCCTGCCGCAGGACGGTGTGGCTCATGACGTCCCTCCTCTGTCAGGCCGGGAACCATTGCCGCCGCGGCAAGGACTGCACGACCGGACCGGGCACCGAGTCGCGCAAGCGCCCGACCACATGCCCGCCTTCGATCAGCGCCGGATGGTCATGAATCGGCAGCACGAAACGCGAATTCGCCAGCACCTTCTTCATGGCCGCCTTCTCCTGCCGCTTGGTGGTGCCGTGATTGCCGGTGACGCGCGGCTCCATGTCGCTGATCTCATGCAGCGGCTCCACGATCTGGTCGTTGAAGTCGTAGATGACGTCGCCGCAGATATTGGCGACGCCCTCGGCGGTCTGCACGATGACGTTCATCGAGCCTTCGGTATGGCCGCCGGCGAACTCGCAGGTAACGCCGGGGCAGATTTCGATCGGGCCGGAAATCTCGAGGTCGAGGAAGCGCAGCGCGTCCTTGGTGTGCAGCCGGTCGATCAGGTGCTTGATGTCGGGCTGCGGATATTGCGGATGCATGAGCCCGGAGACCGAATATTCCAGCTCGCGCCGGTTGAGGATGACCGTGGTGTTCATCGGAAACAGGTCGTCCTTGCCGGCATGGTCGATGTGCAGATGCGTGTGCAGGATGTAACGGATGTCGCCGAGCTTGAGCCCGTGCTTCTTGAGCTGGTTCTCGATCATGGTCTCGTGCGACTGCAGCCCGCGCATGCCGAGCGTTTCCATGATCTGGTTGGAGCGGTAGCCGGTGTCGACCAGGATTGGCCAGGGGCCGCCGAGGATGAGCATGCCCCAAACCGGCACGCGGCGCGTACGGCCGCAATCGCGCCCGAGCACCAGGAAGCTCGATTCGAGTTCGATGTCGCCGTAGTCGAGAATTTTGATTTCGAGTGCCATTTTCTTCTCCTCCCGGGCTCGGGGCCTTCCAATGTCCCCTTGATTCAATCGAGCCGATAGATTCGTGTTGCGGTGTCGTGCAGCGCCGCACGCCGGGTCTTTTCGTCGAAGGGCTCGAGCGCTTTGCGGTAGGCGGCGATGACGTCCGCGTATCCGGTCCACAGTTTTTCGACGGGGAAATTTGAGCCGAACAGGCAGCGCTGCGGGCCGTACAGTCCCATGCTTTCGCGCACGATCGCAGCGATGTGGTCGGGATCGTTGCGGTGAATGAAGGTGCCGAGCGCCGACAGCTTGCACATCACGTTCGGCTGCGCGGCGAGCCCACGCATGCCCTCGCGCCATTGTGCCCAACCGGCCTCGGACAAATCTTCGAGCATGCCGGCGTGCTGCAGGATGAAGGTGACGCGCGAGCAGGCGGCGGCAAGCGCGGCGGCATCGGCCATCTGGCCGGCGAACACCTGCAACTCGAACGACCAGTTGTAATCGGCGAGCTGCGCGATGTTCTTGCGCAGCGTCGGTTCGCGCACGATGTCCGCCCGGGCGGCGAAGCGGTAAAGCGGGTTTTCGTGCCAATGCAGCTGCATGCGTAAGCCCCGCATGCCGCGATAATTGGTCAGGCGGTCGAGCTGCGGCCGCACGTCGTCGGCCAAAAAATCGGCATAGCCGACGATGGCATGCGGATAGCCATGTTCGTCGGCGGCCTGCTGCACATAGGCGACTTCGTCCTCGAAGCGCTCCTTGGCCCAGTTGGCCTGCACATAGACGGACTTCTTAACGTCACAGCCGGCGATATCGGCGAGATATTCGGAAATCGGATAGTCGCGCCGGATCGGCTCGTAGGGCCCGAAAATGCGTGGCAGCATCGGCCCGTCGAGCCAGGGCAGATCACGCCGCAGCCAGATGTGATGATGCGCGTCGACGATTGGCGTCATGCAGCCCTCGCGTCTGCCAGGTCGAGGACGTGCGCGCAGATCTGCTCGAGCGAGCCGCCGCTGCCAATTTCGTCGAGATAGGGCCGCGCCGCGACGAGGCCGGCGGTGCGTGGCTCAAAGCCGGGATCCGTGGCGAGCGGCGTCAGCCAGACGATGCGCCAAGCGATACGGGACAGCCGCTCGACCGCGTCGCGCATCGCGCCCGGATCGCCACGTTCGAGGCCGTCGGAGAGCACGACGATGGCTGCGCCGCGCGCCAACGCAGAAAACCGCGGCACGGCCAGGAAGGCGGCGAGCGCCTCGCCGATGCGCGTGCCGCCGTCCCAGTCGGCCACCACACGCGATGCGGCATCCAGCGCCCGCCCGCGGTTACGCAAGTGCAGCGCCCGAGTGACGCGCGTCAGCCGCGTGCCGATGGTGAACACCTCGACCGCGTCGGCAGCGCGCGTCAGCGCATGCGCGAAGGAAAGATGCGCCTGTGTACGCTCCTTCATCGAGCCGGAGACGTCGATCAGCACAACGATGCGACGCTGGCGCTGCCGGCGCTTGCGCCATTTCAGACTGACCAGCTCGCCGGCGTGGCGCATGGCGTCGCGGAACATCCGCCGCGCGTCATAGGCATGACCGCCGCGGCCCGACCGGAAGCGGTAGCCGCGCCGGCGCGGCAGGCGGGCGGGCACGGCGCGCGCGAAGCTGCGAAGCACGGTGTCCTCGTCGGTGGGCGCGAAGCGGCGCGCCGCCAGCTTTTCCGCGGTGGTCGCCTCGGCGCCGGACTCCTGCTCTTCGTCGCCGAAAATCGGCTCGGGGCCGCCGGTGGAATCGTCGGCCGCGCGCGGGGCCTCTTCTTCCTCCGGCGCCGCTTCCACGCCCTGCTGCACGGCGCCGAGGAAATGCGCGTCGAACAGGGCATCGAATTCCTCGATGCGCTCCGGCGGCGGTGCCAGCGTCGCATGGGCGGCCCGCCGGATATCGCCGATCCCGCGCGGGCCCAAAAGCTCGATGCCGGAAAGCCAGGAGATCACCTGCTCCGGCGCGACGACAAAGCCCGCCCGCCGCAGCAGCGCGGCGAAGCCCAGAAAGGGCGCGATGGTGCGCTCCCGGTCGACCGCCGGCTCACCGCCTGCGCCGCTCGCCGGTATGTTTACCGCTGCGCTCATGCCTGGGCCTCGGCGAGAATGGCGTCGATCTTCGGCGCGACATGGGCCATGTCGTCCTCGTCCTTGAGCACGACGCCGAGCGAGCGGCGGAAAGCGTCCGGCCATTGCGCGCCCTGCTCGTTGAGCAGCGTCGCGGCTTCCGCCCATTCCACCGTTTCAGCGATGCCCGGGCGCTTGGCGAGCGGCTCTTGTCGCAGGCGGCTGACCGCGGCGACGACCGCGCGCGCCGCGCGCTCGCTGACGCCGGAGGCACGCAACATGACGATACGCATCTCGCGCTCGGGCGTCGGATAATCGATCCAATGGTAGATGCAGCGGCGGCGCAACGCCTCGTGCAGCTCGCGCGTGCGGTTGGAAGTGAGGAACACCACCGGCCGCTCATAGGCGCTGATGGTGCCGCGCTCGGGGATGGTGATCTGGAAGTCAGACAGGAACTCGAGCAGAAACGCCTCGAACTCGTGATCGGAGCGGTCAATTTCGTCGATGAGAAGCACCGTTTCCTGCGGGCGGCGCAGGCAGGCGAGCATCGGACGCTCGATCAGGAATTCGTCGCTGTAGATGTCAATGTGACCGCCCTCGTGCTCGCCCTCTTCGCTCTGTCGGCGCAACGCCAGCATCTGGCGCGGAAAGTTCCATTCGTAAAGCGCCGCCGACGCGTCGATCCCTTCGTAGCATTGCAGGCGCAGCAGCGTGCGCCCGAGCACGCCGGCGATCGCCTTGGCCGCTTCGGTCTTGCCGACGCCCGGCGCGCCTTCGAGCAACAGCGGCTTGCCGAGCGCGAGCGCGAGATAAGCGGCCGTCGCCACTTCCTCGTCGGCGAGGTAATAAGCCGCGCGCAACGCTTCCTCCAGCTCGCGCGGGCTGCCGATGCCGACGATGTTGCGGCGGACCGTCATGAGTATTACCGCCCGGCCGCCGTCGCGCCGCGCGCCTTGATCGCGCGCAGCACTTTTTCCGGCGTGATCGGCAGATCGTTGATGCGCACGCCGACCGCGGCGAAGATCGCGTTGGCGACAGCCGGCAGCACGGGATTGGCGCACATCTCGCCCGGGCCCTTGCCGCCGAACGGGCCGTCCGGCGCCGGCCGCTCCAGCACGGCAATGTCGTGCGGGCAGAGATCGCCGGGCCCCGGCATCAGGTATTCGTTGAAGTCGCGCGGGCCGTCGCGCGTGTCGGGGTAATAGGGCTCCGGCGTCTCGTAGAGTGCGTGGCTCATGCCCATCCAGGCGCCGCCGACCAGTTGCTGCTCGACCAGCTTGGGATTGAGCGCGCGCCCGATCTCATAGGCGCTGGTCATTTTCAGCACGGCAACGTCGCCGGTTTCGTCGTCGACCTCGACTTCCGCGATCAGACAGGCATGGGCGTAGCAGGTGGCCGGCGACATCTCGCCGGTTTCCGGATCGACGTCCGACAGCGGCACCAGGAAAATGCCGCGCCCGGAGATGGTGCGGCCCTGTTTGAACTGCGCCGCGATGGCGACGTCGCGCACCGCGATCGAGCGATGCGGCGCGCCCTTTACGTGGATTGAGCCGCGGCCGTCGGTTTCGAGATCGCCCGGATCGACTTCCAGCTCCTCGGCCGCCGCCTCCATCATCACCCCGCGCGCCTCGCGCGCCGCCGCCATCACCGCATTGCCGACGCGGTGGGTGCCGCGCGAGGCGAATGAGCCCATGCAGTGCGGGCCGGTGTCGGAGTCGGCGGTATCGACATAGACATCCTCGACCGGCACACCCAGCGTTTCGGCGGCGATCTGCCGCGTCACCGATTTCATGCCCTGCCCGAGGTCGATGGAAGAGAGCGCCACGGAGAATTTGCCGGTCGGATTGGAATGCACCAGCGCCTGGCTGGGATCGCCGCCCAGATTCATGCCGATCGGATAGTTGATGGTGGCGACGCCGCGCCCACGATGCTTCGCCATGGTCAACGCCTCCTGGTGCCGAAGACTGAGGAAAAGCGCCGCGCGCCGTGCGAGGAGCCGGGCGTGGTCGCCGGTGCGGAGGGCCGCGGTGGTGGTGGCGCGGGCTGCGTGCTGCGCGGCGGCGGCGTGGGGGCCGGCGCGCTTGCCGGCTGCGGTGCCGCCGGGCGCTCATAAGTGACGCGCTGCGGCTGCGCCGCCGGTGCCGGTGCCGCTTGCGGCGCCGGTGCGCGCGTGCGGTCCGCGCCGCCGGTACGCGCCGCACCGCCGCCGGACCGCGATGACATACGGCGGAATTCATCGCGGATTGGCCAATTGGCCTTTTCCGCCGCGACTTGCGCGCATTCGACCAACGCGCAGTTCTTGGCCTCGCGCCGGTGCGCCTTCATGTCGCCGTCGCGATAAGCGTTGAGAATGCGGAACTCGACCGGATCCATGCCGATGGCGTGGGCGAGCTTGTCCATCTGGCATTCGAGCGCGAAGTCGAGCGCGGTGACGCCAAAGCCGCGCATGGCTGTCGCCGGCGTCCGGTTGGTGAACACGCAATAGACCTCGGCGCCGACATTGGGGATCGTATAGGGCCCGGGAATGTGCGCCGCGCATTTGACCGCGGCATAGCTCGACAGCCGGGTATAGGCGCCGCTATCGAAATAGCAGCGCACGTGGCGGGCGACGATGCGGCCGTCGCGCATGACGCCGTCCTTGATATAGATGCGCTCGCCGCCGCGCGGCGAGCCGAACTGCATTTCCTCGTGCCGGCTGAGGCGATAGCGCACCGGCGCGCCGGTCAGCCGCGCCGCCAGCACGGCGAGCGGCTCGGTCATGGTGTCGACCTTGCCGCCGAAGCCGCCGCCGACCGTGCCGCCGATGAAATGCAGCTGGTTTGAGGGGATCGCGTTGATCTTGGCGGCGGTATCGAGCGAGAAGAACAGCGCCTGCGTCGAGGTGTGGACGATGAAGCGGCCGTTGGTGTCCGGCACCGCGATCGAGCCGTTGGTTTCGGTCGGCGCATGCTCGATGGGCGACATCTGATAGCGGTCTTCGAGCACGACATCGGCCTGCGCAAACCCGGCCTCGACGTCGCCGAAGCGCAGGTTCTGGTGGTCGTATTTACCGTAATATTCGAACGTGTTCTTCGCATAGGTGGCATTGACCGACGGCGCGCCGGGTTTAATCGCCTCCTCGACGTCGAACACGGCGGGCAGCGGGTCGTAGGCAACGCGCACCAGGCGCAGCGCTTCCAGCGCCGCACGCTCGCTGGTCGCGACCATGCCGAGGACCGGCTCGCCCTTGTAGCGCACCACGTCGCTCGCCAGCGACGGCTCGTCGTCCTTGCCGAACTGGATCAGGCTCAACAGGGTATTGAGATTGACCGGCACATCGACGGCGCGGATGATCCGCTTGACGCCGGGTGCGCGCGCCGCCGCCGAATCGTCGATCGAGCGGATGCGCGCATGCGCGTGCGGGCTGCGCAAGACTTTCAGATGCAGCAGGCCAGCAAAGCGGTGGTCGTCGTAAAAGGCCGAGGTGCCGGTGACATGGCCGAGCATGTCCTGGCGCTGCGTCGGCTGGCCGATCTCGCTGAGATTATCGTCGCGTTCGTCGGCGAAAATTTCCTTGCGCAGTTCGAGCATGACTTCGTCCTTCAGGCGCGGCGCGCGCCGCCGCTGGCGGCGTCGAGCACCGCCTGGATGATCGGTTCGTAGCCGGTGCAGCGGCAGATATTGCCGCCGAGCGCGTCGACCACGTCCTCGCGGCTGGGCGAGGGATTGCGGTCGAGCAGCGCCTTGGCGGCCATCAGCATGCCCGGCGTGCAATAGCCGCACTGGGCGGCGAAGCGCTCCATGAAAGCGTTTTGCAGGGGATGCAGGTCGGCGCCGTTGCGCAAGCCCGCGGCAGTCTCGACCGAGCGGCCATTGATGGTTTCCGCGAGCGTCATACAGGAAAGCCGCGGCACGCCGTCGATCAGCACCGTGCAGGTGCCGCAGGTGCCCTGCCAGCAGCCACCCTTCACCGACAGGTCGCCAATCGCCGCGCGCAGCACGTCGAGCAGGTTGGCGCCGGCTTCGGCGAAGGCGGCGACATCCTCGCCGTTGAGACGAAACTGAACGGGCGTCTTCATGACCACCTCACGCCTGGGCTTCGCCGAGCAGCAGCCGGCGCAGATGGACGGGCAGGATCTCGTTGCGCCACCAGGCGCTGGCGATGGCGTCGTCGACCGGCGCGGTGCCGTCGGTGGCGACCGCCAGCGCCGGCGCGATGCCGGCGGCATCGAGCGTGCGGCCATCGAGCGCGCGCTCGGCAGATTTGGCGCGCACCGGCGTGCGGTTCATGGCGCCATAGGCGATGCGGGCGCCGGCCACCCGGCCGCTGGCGAGCGGCAACTGGGCGGCGATCGACAGCACCGACATGCCCTTGGGATGGACGCGGGTCACTTTAAGAAAGCGGAAGGCATCGCCCGGCGGCCGCCTGAACGTCACCGTCGTGACGAGCGAGGCGCCGCTGTCGCGCCGCCCGAGGAACTCCTCCAGCGGCTGCTCGCGCTGGCCCATGCCGCCGGCCAGTGTCACGCTGGCGTCCAGCGCCAACAGCGCGGTGGCGAAATCGCCGTAAGGCGCGGGCGCGAACAGATTGCCGCCGACGGTCGCCGCCTCGCGCACCGCCGGGCCGCCGACCGCGCGCGCCGCGGGATGCAAGAATGCCAGGTCGCGGTTGGCCAGCCCGGAGGAGACCGCAAGATGCAGAAAGCTGGGATCGGTCGAGCGCACAATCGTCTCCACGTCCGGATCGGCTCTGTTGACGGCGCGCATCAGCAGCGTGCCGCCGCCGAGAAAGCGCGCGCCGCGCTCGCTCGACAGTGCGCCGGCCGCATCGGCCAGGCTGGCGAAGGTCTTCACATTGATGCTCATACGGGCGCCTCCGCTCCCGCCGCTGCGGCGAGGTGGCTGCGGATGGCGGCGAAGCCCGTGTCGTAGATGTCTTCACCGACCATGCGCGTCATCTCTTCCTCCATTCCGGGCCGGGTGGAGAACGTGGACCGCCAGTCCCAGAAGGTCCGGTCGCCGTCGGTCACCGGCACCAGCCGCACATGGGCGACGTAATTGAACAGCGGCACCGGCGTATCGAGCAGGCAATAGGAATAGGTCTGCTCGAGGTCGGACAAAGTGAGCAGGCGTTCGCGCAACTCGGAGCCGTCGCGCAGGAAGAAGTGCCGCACGCAGCCGAGCTTGTCGCTCGTCTGCGCGCGTTCGATAGAGCTCTTGGCAACCGCGGGATGCCAGCGGTCGTGGCCGTTGAAGTCGCGCAGCACCGCCCACACCGCGTCCGTCGGCGCGTCGATGATGGTCGAGCGGACGATGCGGATCATGCGCTAGCCCCCGAACTGCCGTTTCAGGGCGTCGAAGCCACTTTGAAACACGCCACCGCCGATGGCCTCGACCAGGCCGGCTTCCCGTTCCGGCGCGCAATCAAACTCCGCCGTCCATTCGGCGAAGGTCCGGTTGCCGTCGGTGACCGGGGTCAGGCGCAGCGTCGCCACATAGTTCTCGACGCCCATCGGCGACTCGAGGATGGCGTAGGTACAGAACAGCTCGAAGTCGGACAGGCCGAGCAGCTTTTCCCGAATGCGGTCGCCGTTGCGCAGGCGGAAGTCGCGCACGCATCCGACCTTGTCCGGCGGTTCGCCGTTCTCGATGCGGCTTTCCGCAATCCCCGGATGCCACGAAGGCAGCCCATTG
>JARRNI010000131.1:0-16244 GCA_037385125.1 Pseudolabrys sp. | reverse complement strand
GCCGTCATCGCTATCGAGAACACGCGGCTGCTCAACGAATTGAACGAATCGCTGGAACAGCAGACGGCTACGTCGCAAGTGTTGCAAGTGATTAGCGCATCCCCGGGCGACCTTGCGCCCGTTTTCGATTCGATGCTCGCCAACGCGATGCATATTTGCGAGGCCAAATTCGGCAATCTGTTTCTGTACGAAGGAAATAAGGTGCGCTTGGCGGCAATCAGCAATGCCCCGCCGGGCTACACCGAATTGTTCGAAAGTGGCGCGCTCGATCCGGCACCGCATACCGCCCTGGGTCAGATTTTCGCAACGAAACAAGTCGTCCACATTCCCGATGTCACGGACGAACAAGCATATGCCGAACGCGAGCCCTTACGTGTCGCGACGGTGGAATTGCTCAAGGCGAAGACACTCGTCGGCGTGCCGATGCTCAAGGACGATGAACTGATCGGCGCCATTGTCATCTACCGGCAAGAAGTGCGCCCGTTCACCGACAAGCAGATCGAGTTGCTGCAGAGCTTCGCCGCGCAGGCCGTGATCGCCATCGAGAACGCGCGGCTGCTGAACGAGTTGCGCCAGCGCACGGATGATCTCAGCGAATCGCTCGCGCAGCAGACCGCGACCTCGGACATCCTGGGCGTCATCAGCAACTCACCCACCGACTCGCAGCCGGCCTTCGACGCCATCGTGCGCAGCGGCCTTAAGCTGTTCCCGGACGCGGTCGTGGCGATCTCGTTGCCCGAGGGCGACCAGGTCACGCTCGCCGCCATCGCCGGCGCCGATCCCGGTGACCTTGATGCACTGCGCGAGCGCTATCCGATGCCGCTGTCGCCCGAGTTCATCACCGGTACGGCCATACTCGATGGGCGCGAGATGGATTTTGCCGACGCGCGCGAGGCGCCGGAGCCGCTGACGCCGGGCCGGCAGAATTTTCTGGCCAGCGGCTACCGCGCCATCACCGTAATGCCGATGATGCGCGGCGAGACGGCGATCGGCGCGATCACCGTCATCCATCGCCGGTCGCGCCAGCTTTCCGACAAGCAGCGCGGACTATTGCGAACCTTCGCCAGCCAGGCGGTGATTGCCATCGAGAACACGCGGCTGTTCAGCGAGCTGCGCCAGCGCACCGATGATCTCAGCGAGTCGCTCGAGCAGCAGACGGCGACTAGCGAGATACTCGGCGTCATCAGTCGTTCCCCGACCAATTTGCAGCCTGTCTTTGATGCAATTGTGGAAAACGCCGCGCATCTCTGCGACGCCAGCAATGCCTCCGTATACCGCGTCGAAGGTGACGAGATGTACCACGTTGCCAACTATGGGGGCGTGGGGATCGTTGGCGCCGGCGAATCTCGTCCCGTCACCGAAGGCTCGCTGAGCGGAAGGGCTGTTATCGGACGAGAGATTATTCACTTTCACGACGCGCTGGCAGTCGCCGATGAGCTCCCGGATAGTCGGGCCGCCATCGAACGTGAGAATATACGGACGTCCCTCGCGATACCGCTCATGCGCGGCGATGCGCTGCTCGGTGTCTTTGTCGCTCGTCGCAACGTCGTGCGAGACTTCACCGACAAGCAGATCGCCTTGCTCAAGACCTTTGCCGATCAGGCGGTGATTGCCATCGAGAACACGCGGCTGTTCAACGAATTGCGTGAGCGTACCGACGATCTCACCCAGGCGCTCGAACAGCAAACGGCGACGGCGGAAGTGTTGAGCGTCATGAGCCGTTCAAAGTTTGATCTGATGCCGGTCTTGCAAAGCGTCGTTGATACCGCGGCCAGGCTCTGCCGCGCGGATCAGGCGGTGATCTTCCGCCTGGAAGACGGGCTCTATCGCTTCGCGGCCGGCTATAGCCTGCATCCCGAATATCTCGAGATCGAGCGCGCTAACCCGATCTCGCCCGGGTCGGGCACCGCAGTCGGACGCACCGCGATGAGCCGCGCCGTGGTATGCATTGAAGATGCCATGAGCGATGCGGGCTATCAGGTGAAAGAGCAAGCTGCCGTCGGGAATCTCCGCACGATCATCGGGGTGCCGCTGTTGCGCGACGGCGAGCCGATCGGTGTCATTGCGCTGGCGCGCTCAAGGGTGGAGCCGTTCAGCGAGCGAGAAATTGAGCTTGTCACAACTTTTGCCGACCAGGCGGTGATCGCCATCGAGAACGTGCGGCTGTTCGAGGAGATCCAGGAGACCAGCCGGCAACTCGAGGAAGCGAGCAGGCACAAATCGCAGTTTCTCGCCAATATGAGCCACGAGCTGCGTACGCCGCTCAACGCCATTCTCGGCTATACCGAGCTGATCGTCGACGGCGTCTATGGCGAGACGCCGGAGAAGGTGCAGGACGCGCTCAAGCGCATCACCGCCAACGGCCGGCATCTGCTCAATTTGATCAATGACGTGCTCGACCTGTCCAAGATCGAGGCCGGGCAATTGACGCTTTCGCTCGCCGACTATTCCATGAAGGATGTGGTGCACAGCGTTTACGCGGCGGTCGAGCCGCTGGCGGCGGAGAAGCAGATCGGTCTCAAGGCTGAGATCGCGCCGGATCTGCCGGCCGGCCGCGGCGACGAGCGGCGGCTGACGCAAGTGCTGCTCAATCTGGTGAGCAATGCCATCAAGTTCACCGACGAGGGCGAAGTGAAGATCAGGGCCGCCGCTGACGACGGCCATTTCTCGGTGGCGGTGGTCGATACTGGTCCCGGAATTTCCGAGGACGATCAAAAGAAGCTGTTCCAGGAATTCCAGCAGGCCGACAGTTCCACGACCAAGAAGAAGGGCGGCACCGGGCTCGGTCTCGCCATCTCGAAAAGAATCGTCGAGATGCATGGCGGCTCGGTCGGGCTCGACTCGAAGCTCGGCGCGGGCTCGACCTTCTCCTTCACGGTGCCGCTGCGCGCGGAACAGCCCAAAAAGCCGGCATGAGGCAAGCATGAGCAGGACGATACTGGTGGTCGAGGACCAGGAGGACAATCGGCAGATCCTACGCGATCTGTTGGATGCCAATGACTACGACATGCTCGAGGCCGAGAACGGCGAGCAGGCGCTCGCCGCGGTCAAGAAGCAGCGGCCGGATCTGATCCTGATGGATATCCAGCTGCCAGTCATGGACGGTTATGAAGCGACGCGCCGGCTCAAGGCCGATCCGGACACGCAATCGATCCCGGTCATCGTGGTGACCTCCTATGCGCTATCCGGCGACGAGGGCAAGGCCAACGAGGCCGGCTGCGACGCGTATGTGACCAAGCCGTACAGCCCGCGCGCGCTGCTCGCCAAGATCAAAGAATTCCTGCCCTAGCGACAACCGCCATGCATTCGCCGCCGCGCATCCTGATCGTCGACGACAACGAGACCAACCGTGACATCCTGGTCACGCGGCTGTCGGTGCGCGGCTACGACCTCATGCAGGCGGCCGACGGCGAAGAGGCGCTGGCCGCGGCCCGGGAGCATCTGCCCGATCTCATTCTGCTCGATATCATGATGCCGAAGATCGATGGCATCGAGGTGTGCAAGCGCCTGAAGGGCGACGACACGCTGCCGTTCATGCCGATCATCCTGGTCACCGCCAAGGCCGACAGCAAGGACGTGGTGAGCGGGCTGGACGCCGGCGCCGACGAATACCTGACCAAGCCGATCGACCAGGTCGCGCTTGTCGCGCGCGTCAAGTCGGTGCTGCGCCTGAAGCAGCTGCACGATGAACTTGCCGCGCTCAACAAAGGCCTCGAGCAGCGCGTTTCCGACCAGCTCGGCGAGATCGAGCGCATGAGCCGGCTACGCCGTTTCCTGCCGCCGCAGGTGGCGGACCTGATCGTGTCGTCGGGTATGGAGAGCCAGCTCGAAAGCCACCGGCGCGAGATCACGGCGCTATTCTGCGATCTGCGCGGCTTTACCGGTTTTTCGGAAAGCGCCGACCCGGAAGACGTGATGGCGCTCCTGCGCGAATATCACACGGGTATCGGCGGCATCATCCACAGCTACGGCGGCACGCTCGAGCGCTACGCCGGCGATGGCGTAATGGTGATCTTCAACGATCCGGTGCCGATGGAGAACCCCGCTCTGGCGGCGGTGCGCATGGCGCTGGAAATGCGCGGCGCGCTCGAAGGCCTGATCGGCAAATGGCGACGGCTCGGCCACGATCTCGGTTTCGGCATCGGGATCGCGCACGGCTATGCCACGCTCGGCACCATTGGCTTCGAGGGCCGGTTCGACTATTCGGCGATCGGCACGGTATCGAACGTCGCCGCCCGGCTGTGCGACGAGGCACAGCCGGGGCAGATCCTGATCAGCCCGCGCGTGTTGATGGCTGTGGAAGAGGCGGTGCGCACCGAAGCGGTGGGCGAATTCGAACTCAAGGGCATCCGCCGACCAATGGAAGTGCACAACGTGCTCGAGTTCACGGGCCTTCCCTCGGCGGCGGCGGGATAGTCATTCTATCATGGCCGTCAACTTCGGCCGTCATTGCCCGCCAGTGCGTGGCTATGCGCCTCACAAATCCAAATCCCAATATTCCGCCACCACGTCCTTGCCCCAGCTGTGGCGCGGCTCACTCGCGGTCAGGGTAAATCCCGCCTTTTCATAAACGTGGCGCGCGGCGGTGAGCACGCGGTGGGTCCACAGCGTCATCCTCTTGTAGCCGGCGGCGCGGGCGAACCGCACGCATTCGTCGACCAGCCGCGTGCCGACCTTGAGCCCACGCGCCTTGGGGTCGACCAGAAGGAGGCGGACGCGGGCGACGCCGGGCTGCGTGTCTTTCACCAGCATGACGCAGCCGACATTCTCGCCGTCCATCTCGGCGATCCAGCAGCGCTCCAGCTTCGGATCGAAATTGTTGGCGAAGTCGGCGACGATCTGCGCGCACAGCCCCTCGAACGGCTCGGTCCAGCCGTATTCCTGCGCGTAGAGCTCGCCGTGGCGCGAAACGATCCAGCCGAAATCGCCGGTCCTGGGCGCGCGCAGGATGACGCGCGGCTCGTGTGCCGGGGCCGGCGTTCCCTCGAGCAGGCGCTCGATCGTCCGCATGGCCGCCACCAGCCTGGCCTGTTCGCTGGCCGGCAGCCTGGCGAACATGTTGCGCACCTGGGCTTGCGAGCGCTGCTCGAACGGGGCGAACAGCTTGGCGCCGCGCGCGGTCAGCGCGAGATGGCTCTGCCGCGCGTCCTCGGGCGAGGTCTTGCGGGAGATGACACCGGCCTTCTCGAACTTGCGCAGCACGCGGGAGAGATAGCCGGCGTCGAGATCGAGCGCGCGCGCGATGTCGGTTGCGGTGCGCGCGCCACCGTGCGCGACCTCGTAGAGCACGCGTATTTCGCCGAGCGAGTAGGGGCTGCCGAGATAGGTCCGGCGCAGCACGCCGATCTGCCGCGTGTAGAAGCGGCTGAAGCGGCGCACGGCGGCGATGTCATTGCCGAGTTCCTGCGAGTCTTGGGCGAGGAATTCTTGGACGGTGTCTTCGGTGCTGGCGGTCATGCGCGCGAGCTTCGGCCAATTACTTGATAAAGTCGAGTATTTGCGTCTTCGGAATGACTGTCACCGCGGGGCGCTCGCGCCCGCCGCCAGCATGGCGATGCGGCGGCGGCCGAGCCGGCGCAGCAGGGCAGCCTCGGCCCCGTTGTGGCCGGCATGGCCGTCGAACGTTTCGTAGAAGCGCCGCGCGATCAGCAGGCCCTGTTCGGGCTTCGGGCCGCCGCCGAGCGCCAGGCGCAGCATAGCCAGCATCTCGGCGAGCTCGGGCCGCATCAGGTCGGCGCCGCGTTGCCTGCGGAACACGGCGGCGCGACCGGCGCCCTCCAGCATATCTGCCTGCCGGATGAAATGCTCGGCGGCGCCGACCCAGCTTGGCTCGGGCACGGTTCCGGCGCGCAGGAACAGGAGCCAGGGCGCGCGCGCGGCCGCCGCCGCCGCCTTCAGCCGCACGCCTAGCGGATCCGGCGAGCTCAAGAAGCGGCAACCGGCGAAATCGGCCACTTCCTCGGTGGCATCGCTGGAGCTCGCATCCGCCACCAGCACTTCCCGCAGCAGGCCGGCCGTCACCGCCGGCACCAGTGCCGAAAGCGTCGACACCAGCGTGTGCTCCGATTCGTGGGTAGCAATGATCGCACTCAACATCGAACCTGCGCCCCTGTGCTCGAGTTGCCACCATATCATGTGGGATTCGCATGTAACGCCACGCGATCGGCGCAGCAAATGCTGAAATTGTGGACTGCCAAGAATGTTCTTGTTTTGTTCACGATGGGCGACTAAGGTGCCGCCATGGCTTATTCGAACACAGCGCCGAAGCGTCCGCCGGCGGCGCGCCGTCAGGTTGAGTGGGAACCGGTCAACCGCCCGGACGGCGCGCCTGCTTTAGGTGGCGCGCGGTCTGACGCAAAACCGGTACCCACTTTTGCTGACCGCGCGCAGGAGCTGCCCTCCGCGCCGGCGGGCGCCTATTCGGACGTCAGCGAGCTGCTCGGCGTCGTCGTCGACCACGAGCGGCGGCGCGGGCGCGGCGCGCAGTCGAATTCGACCGGACGCTACGAGCCGCAGGCGCGCATTGCCTTCGACGACGGCTGGCGCAGTCTCGACGAACTGCCGCCGTTCAAGACGCAGGTGACGGTCGACGCCACACGCAAGATCATCACCCGCAACGATTCGCCGGACATTGGCTTCGACCGTTCGATTAATCCCTATCGCGGCTGCGAGCACGGCTGCATCTACTGCTTCGCGCGCCCGACTCATGCCTATCTAGGTCTGTCGCCCGGACTCGATTTCGAATCCAGACTGTTCGTCAAGCCAGGGGCGGCTGATCTGCTCGAAAAGGAGCTGGCGGCGCCCATATCAGCCGATCGAGCGCAAATACCAGGTGATGCGGCGCATCCTGGAAGTGCTCGACCGCGCCGGGCATCCGGTCGGCATCGTCACCAAGTCGGCGCTGGTGCTGCGCGACCTCGACATTCTCGCCCGCATGGCCGACCGCGGCTTGGCCAAGGTGGCGCTGTCGGTAACCACGCTCGATGCGCAGCTCGCGCGCAAGATGGAGCCGCGAGCGGCGACACCGATGCGGCGGCTGGAGACGCTGCGGCGCCTGAACGCCGCCGGCGTTCCCACCAGCGTGATGGTGGCGCCCGTGGTCCCCGCGCTTAACGACATGGAGATCGAGCGCATTCTCGATGCGGCGCACGCCGCCGGAGTGCGCGAGGCCGGCTACGTGCTGCTGCGGCTGCCGCTCGAGCTGCGCGACCTGTTTCGCGAATGGCTGAAAGAGAACTATCCGCACCGCGAGGAGCACGTCTTCAAGCTGATCCGCGACATGCGCGGCGGCAAGGACTACGACTCGACTTGGGGCAAGCGCATGAAAGGCGGCGGCCCCTATGCCTGGATGATCGGCCGCCGCTTCGAAATGGCCTGCGAGCGGCTGGGGCTGAACGAAACCAAGTCGAAGCTCACCACCGAGCATTTCCGCCATCCCGAACGGGAAAGCGCGCAGTTGAGCTTGTTCTAGGGCGCCGGCGAACTCAGTCGTTGACCAGGAACGTCCTGCTGCGGTGGTGGTGCGCGCAGGTCTGCGCGTGGCGTGAAAAAGCGCTGGCGCAGGCCGCGCTTAGCTGATGCCGCTTAGAATAGAGACAGCTTGCCACGCGTTGCGCGTCGGGGATGGATGCCGCGCAAAGCCGGAAGGCGTCGGACATGCAGGCGCTGGCGTCCTCCTGCTTAAAGGCAAAGGCCGGAACGGATGACGCGACGATCAGGCTGAAAACGATTGCTGGGGCGAGACGCATTGCGATGTCCTTGCGGTCTCGGCCGAGGCGGCCGAAGCTCGAAGTCGAAACCAGTCACGCCGATTCGACAAGATTCGAGCGCGCGGCCGCTGTGCGCGCGCCGAAGTTTTCCCAAAGGAACTTTGGCGGTGCGCAGACCGCGCGCGCCTACATTTTTTCCTTGAGCCCTGCCCGGATCAGCCACCAGTTCACCGGATACGAAGTCGCAAAGCCGCACAGCATGGCGATCTGCATCATGAACCAGAATTCCGGCGTGTTCGTTTCCAACTCCACGCCCAGCAGCACGCGGAAGAAATAGAAATAGGCAAGCGCCATGAAGCCATACATGCCGACCTGCCAGGCGGTGAGCGAAAGCGTGTCGGCCTTCACCGCGGCGGCAATGCCGTCCCACAGCCCGAACCCGCGCATGGGCGCGATGGTGAAATACTGGAACACGATGCCGAACGCATAGGCGAAGATGTAGTCGACGATCCATGAGGCGAAAATCTTGTCGGGAAAGATCGACTGGTAACCGAACCACACCGCAATGGCCGGCGCGACGAAAACCAGCCATTCCGCGCAGATGTCGCCGAGCGTGCAGCCAGCGCCGCAATGGGCGGCGCCCTTGCCGACCATGATAGGGAATGGCGTAAGCTGTTTGCTGGGCGGCGTCTCGCCTTTGTCCATCGCCGCTTTCATCTTCGCGTGTGTCGTCAAGCGGCCGTAGGAGAAATACCCCCACAGCGCGATGGGCCCGGCAAACAGCGCTACCACCGGCCATACCAGGTTCATGATGCCCATGTGCTGCGGGTGGCGCCGAACGTCGGCCAGGACGATGAGCGTGCAGACCGCGCCTAGCGCGAGCGCGCCGATCGAAAGAGCATGCAGCCAATCTGGGATCATGATGCCTCGGCCCTTCCGCCGCGACGTGTTCCCTAGCAACGCAACGCTTGTGGAGCGGGTTCCCGGCCGGAACCCGCGCTGATGGGCTCGCCTGAAAATCAGGCGCGCGCTGGCTGCCGATGAAAGATGCCGTGCGGATCGTGGCCGAAGTGATAGAGCTTGGCGACTTCGATCATGTGCCGCTCCCAGCCGGCCCCGAGATAGACGGCGACGCCCAATAGCGTGCCGATCAAGGGGCCAAGCCAATAGATCCACCAGCCCTGCCAATCGCCGGAGATCAACGCCGGCCCGAAACTGCGGGCTGGATTGGTGCTGGTCCCCGAGATAGGCGCTTCGAGCCAGACCATGATTGCGTAAAGCGGCGGAAACAGCGCGGGCGTGTAGACGCGCAGCGCGCGGTCGCGCAGGAAGTAGAACAAGCCGAAGACGAGCGCGAAGGTCGTGACGGCTTCGCCCAGCAGCACCCACGTCGTGCCATAGGACGCGCCGGGCACCGTCGCACCAAAGATCACGCTCTCGCCCATCGCTCCCCATAAGAGCAGCGGCACGGCGCCGATCAGCGCGCCGGCGAGCTGGCACGTCACATAGCCGAGTGCGTGGCGCGCCTGCATCCGGCCCATCAGCCAAAATGCCAGCGTGACCGCCGGATTGATGTGGGCGCCGCTTTCCTTGCCGAGCGGCGACAGCGTAATCAGCATGCCGGTCGAGCCGAACAGGAAACCGGTGATGAAGCGCCGCGCCGCTTCGTCCGGCAACAAGCGGGCGAGCGGGCTGCCGTGGCCGAGATCGAAAATGACGAATGAAAGCCCGACCAATACGAGCAGGGCCGTTCCGATCAGCTCCGCGGCGAAGGGTTTCCAAGGGAGGGAACGGCCGAGGCTGTTCATTGTAGGGATTCGCCTCGCGCGCCACGCTGGGCAACCGAAGGGAACCGTTGAACAAACCACCCGCCCGGTCAATAGCGCCGTCTGCTTGCGCGCACGGCCGTTCGGCGTCATCCACATGCGGCCATGTCCGCGATTGACTTTGCGTGCGGCGCGGACACATCGTGGCCCATGGCCGCCAAGGGAACGAAGCCGGCAAAGCCGGCGGTCAAGCGTGCCGCCGCGCGGCGTCTGCCGCTCGACGAGCCGGAACTCAAACCCACGTTCCGGCGCGAGCGCCGCGCCTTCAAGCAGGGCACCTGGCCGGTGGCCGGCTGTGACGAAGCCGGCCGCGGGCCGCTCGCCGGCCCCGTGGTGGCGGCAGCGGTGATCCTCGACCCCGAGCGCATTCCGCGCGGCCTCAATGACTCCAAGAAGCTCGATCTCGCAGCGCGCGAGAAGCTCTACGAGAAAATCTGCGCCACCGCCCAGGTGTCGGTCGCCTTCGGCTCGATCGCGCGCATCGACCGCGACAACATCCTGCGCGCCTCGCTGTGGGCGCTCACCCGCGCGGTCAAGGCGCTGCCGGTCGCGCCTAAGCTCGTCTTCGTCGACGGCAACAACCGCATCGACTGCGGCTGCGAATGCCAGGCGGTGGTGTCGGGCGACGCGCTGGTCTCCTCGATCGCCGCCGCCTCCATCGTGGCCAAGGTGACGCGCGACCGGCTGATGACCCGGCTCGGCCTAGCGTATCCCGGTTACGGCTTCGAGCGCCACATGGGCTACAGCGTGCCCGAGCATTTCGCCGCGCTCGCCCGCCTCGGCCCCAGCATCCACCATCGCAAGTCGTTCGGGCCGGTGGCGGCCAAGCTGGCGGAGTTGGGCGGCGGCGCCTCCGACGAGGTCATCGCCGAGTTGTTGCCTCTTTAGCAGGGCTTCTCTATTGCTGCCCGGTTCCTGCCGCGGCATCCGGGCCCATGCATTACGTCTCCCTGATCGTCGAATTCCTGCGCGGGCGCCCGCGCGTGGTGTTCTGGTTCGTGGCGCTGTCGCAAGCCACGCTGTGGACATTGGTCCCGGCGCTTTTCTATAGCGCGCCGCCGGGCGGGGCGCCCATGCTCCTGGCCATCGGTCATGAATTCGTGCTCGGCAGCTATCTCGGGCCGCCGCTGGCGTTCTGGCTGGGCGAGGTCGCCTACCGCATCGCCGGCGCCTTCGGGCTCTACGTGCTGGCGCAGGCCTGCATCGTGCTCGCCTATTGGGCCGTGTTCAGCCTCGGGCGCGCCATCGTCGGCACGCGCCATGCCGTGCTGGCGGTGCTGCTTATGGTGGGGATCGCCGCCTTCACCGTGCCGACGCCCGGCTTCGGCGAGGCGGTGATGGCGGCGCCGCTGTGGGCGCTGGCGCTGCTCACTTATTGGCGCGCGGTGGGCGAGGGCCGGCGCGGCTACTGGTTCCTGCTCGCGCTCGATCTCGGCCTGCTGCTGCTGGCGAGCTACGTCGGGCTCATTCTCATTGCGCTGATGATCGTGTTCACGCTGGCGACCGAGCGCGGCCGCTCTGCGCTCATGAAGCCGGAGCCGTGGATCGCGGTGCTGCCGTTCCTCATTGTGGTGTTTCCGCACGCGCTATGGCTGTGGCACGAACGCGCGCTGGTGCTCGCCGGAATGGAGCAGAGCGCCGCGAGCGTCGGCCACTATACGGCCTGGCTATGGCTGTGCCTGGCGCTGTTGTCGACCCATCTCGGCCTGATGCTGCTGGTCGCGCTGGCGAGCGGCTTGCCGCGCCGGCCGCGCGAGCGCGCGCCGGAGATCGACCGCAGCCCGGCCGAGCGACTGGCGCGCTGGTACGTCTATGTCTTCGCGCTGGCGCCCGCCGCGGTCGCCGTCGTTGCGGTCGGGGTAAGCGGCCGGCTCGGCCCCCTCGACCGCATCGCCCCGCTGGTGGTGCTGTCCGGTCTGGCGGTGGTGGTGCTGGCCGGCGACCAGGTGCTGCTCTATCGCGAGCGGCTGGTCTCCTCGGCCTGGCTCGGCCTGCTGGTGCTGCCGCCGCTGCTGGTGGTCATCGGCCTTGCATTCATGCCGTGGTTCGCCGGCGCCGATCTCAGCGTGGCGCAGCCGGCCGGGAAGGAAGGCCGCTTCTTCGCCGACAGTTTCCAGCGCCGCACCGGCAAGCCGCTTGAATACGTTACCGGCGACATCCGGCTGGCGCCGCTGATCGCGCTGGGCGCGCCCAGCCGTCCGCACGTCTATTTCGACTGGGCGCCGCAGTTCAGCCCGTGGGCGACCGTCACCGATATCCGCGAGCACGGCGGCCTGCTGGTCTGGCCCGCCGGCGAGAAGACCATTCAGCCGCCGGCCACGCTGAAGGCGCAGTTTCCCGACCTGGTGCCGGAAGTGCCGCGCTCCTTCGCCCGCGCGGTGCAGGGCTTTCTGCCGCTCATCCGGCTGGGCTGGGCGGTGGTGCGGCCGGAGAGCCAGGTGCCAGCCGAGCCGGCGCGTCAGTGATAGCTCTCCCCCTCGGCGACCTTGCCGCGGAACAGCCAGTACACGAAGGCAATGTAGCCGAGGATCATCGGCAACAGCACAAGCGTACCGAGCAGCATGAAAATCTGGCTCGCCGGCGCCGCGGCGGTTTCCCACACCGTGAGTGAGGGTGGGACCAGATAGGGGAAATTGGATATCACCAGCCCGAGATAGCCGAGCAGAAACAGCGCAATCGCCGCTAGGAACGGCGGTACCTCGCGGCCGTTCTCCAGCCAGCGCCAGCAGAAATAGGCAACCACCGCGGTCACCACCGGCACCGGCCACAGGAAATAGAAATTCGGCAGGGTCAACCAGCGCGCCAAAATGCGCGGGTCTACCAGCGGCGTCCAGATGCTCACCGCCGCCATAAAGACCAATACCGCCGCGAGCAGCACTTTGGCCTGATGACGCGCGCGCAAGGACACCGGTCCTTCGGTTTTCATCGTCAGCCAAGTCGCGCCGAGCAGGCCGTAGCCGGCAATCATCGCCAGTCCGCACAACAGGCAGAACCAGGTCGCCCAGTCGAGCGGTCCGCCGGAGAAGGCGCCGTTGGTCACCTTGATGCCCTGGATCAGCCCGCCCAGGATCACGCCTTGCGCGAAGGCGGCGAGCCCGGAGCCGACGGTGAAGGCGACGTTGAGCCACGTCTTGCTGCGCGACACGGTGCGGAATTCGAACGCGACGCCGCGGAACACCAGCGCCAGCAGCATCACGATCACCGGGATGTAGAGCGCCGGCATGATGATCGAATAGGCGAGCGGAAAGGCCACCCACAGGCCGCCGCCGCCGAGCACCAGCCAGGTCTCGTTGCCGTCCCAGAACGGCGCCACCGAGCGCATCATCTGGTCGCGCTGCCGCTCATTGGCGGCAAAGGGAAACAGGATGCCGACGCCAAGGTCGAAGCCGTCGAGAATGACATACATGGCGACGGCAGTGCCGATCAGGCCGGCCCAGATCACGGGAAGATACCAGTCCATGGTGTTCGTCCTTCGTGGTCAGCCGTCAGGAATGCCGCGGCAACGACCGAGCGGTCGTGTGATGGGCAGCCGCCATCGCCGCGCCGGCGAGGCCCTCGCTCGTCTCCGTCGGCTCTTCCGGGCCGCGGTGGATCAGGCGGTTGATGTAGTAGATGCCGAACGAAAACACGGTGGCGTAGGCCAATACGAACAGGATCAGCGTCGTGATCACGCTGTCGCCTGGCACCGGCGAAGCGGCGTCGGCAGTGCGCAGGACACCGTCGACGACCCACGGCTGGCGCCCGACTTCGGTGGTGATCCAGCCGCAAATCACCGCGATGAAGCCGATCCACCAGCACTGCGACATGATCCACAAGTACCAGCGCGTCTCAAACATCGTGCCGCGCCACCACAGAAAGGCGCCGACGAAGGCAGCCGCGATCATGAACAGGCCGAGCCCCACCATGATGCGGAAGGCGAAGAACACGATCGGCACCGGCGGCCGGTCCTGCGGCGGCACGCTCTTGAGGCCCTTGAACTTGCCGTCCCAGCTATGGGTCAACAGCAGCGAGGCGCCGTGCGGGACCGACAGCGAATAGTCGTTGCTCTCGGTCTTTTCATTCGGCCAGGCGAATATCTCGAAGGGAACCCCGGCTTCGTTGCTGTCCCAGTGCGCTTCCATGGCGGCGACCTTGATCGGCTGGTTTTCGAGCGTGTTGAGGCCGTGCTGGTCACCGAGGAAGAGCTGCAGCGGTGCCAAGATGACCACCAGCCCGATCGCCATGCGCAGCATGGTGCGGCTCACCTCGACGTGGCGCCCGGCCAGCAAATAGCGCGCGCCCACCGCCAGCACCACGAAGCCGGTGGTGAGATAGGCGGCGTTGACCATGTGGGTGAAGCGGTAAGGGAAGCTCGGGTTGAAGATCACCGCCAGCCAGTCGGTCGGGAAGGCGACGCCGTCTTTCATCACGAAGCCGGCCGGCGTCTGCATCCAGCTGTTGGCCGACAGAATCCAGAAGGCCGAGAAGGCGGTGCCGCCGGCGACGAAGAAGCCCGACAGCACGTAGAGCCAGGGCGGCACCCGGTCGAAGCCGAACAGCAGCACGCCGAGGAAGGTCGCCTCCAGGAAGAAGGCGGTGAGCACCTCGTAGCCGATCAGCGGGCCGACCACGTTGCCGACCACGTGGGAGAAATGGCTCCAGTTGGTGCCGAACTGGTAGGACATCACAATGCCCGACACCACGCCCATGGCGAAGGACACCGCGAAGATGCGGGTCCAGAACCGCATCAACTGGTGAAAGCGGTCCTGGCCGGTGCGCACCCAGAGGGCGCCGAGTACCGCGATATAGGCCGACAGGCCGATCGTGAAGGTCGGAAAGATGATGTGAAATGCAACGACGAAAGCGAACTGTACCCGCGAGAGCAGGACGGGATCCATAGCCATATCGCGCTCCGATCAGGCCCCCAGGCGATGATAGTTCCATCGCTAAAGTCGTGGCCAGGGTGTCGGGTTCCATACCCTGCGCCAATTCGAAGCGGAATCGGGGGTGTGCAGCCGGTATTTACATCATCCACAAGCCGCATCTGCCGGCGGGGCTTCGCCGAGTTAGGCTTGCGGCGGGGCAATCAGGCAACAGGGGACAGCGATGCCTGAAGGGGCAAAAGGCGGACAGGCCGGCCAGGCGGCGGTCAAGGCCGAGCCTGGCTTCGCCGGCATGATCGAGCGCTATTTCGGGCTCAAGGAGCAGGGCACCGACGTCCGTACCGAATTCATCGCCGGGCTGACCACCTTCCTGACCATGGTCTACATCGCGTTCGTCAACCCGGCGATCCTCCGGCAAGGCCGGCATGCCGCAGGGTTCGGTGTTCGTCGCCACCTGCGTCGCCGCCGCCGTCAGCACCATGGTGATGGCGCTCTACGCCAATTACCCGATCGCTCTGGCCCCCGGCATGGGCATCAACGCCTTCTTCGCCTTCACAGTGGTGCTAACCTACAAATACACTTGGCAGCGGGCGTTGGCCGCCGTGTTCTGCTCGGGCGTTATCTTCTTCCTGATCTCGGTGTTCCGTATCCGGCAATACGTGATCGATTCGATCCCGCACAATCTCAAGCTCGCGACTTCCGCCGGCGTCGGTCGTTATCCTCGGCATCATCGCGCTGGAGGAGGCCAAGGTGGTAGTGGCTCAGCCGGCGACGCTCGTCACGCTCGGCGACCTGCGCAATCCGGTGGCCTATCTGATGCTGTTCGGCTTCTTGTTGATCGCTGCGCTCAACTACCGGCGCGTGATCGGCGGCACGCTGATCGGCATCCTGGCGGTGACGGCGATCGGCCTTCCGATCGGCCTCACGCATTATTCCGGCATCGTCTCGCTGCCGCCGTCGATCGCGCCCACTTTGTTCAAGCTCGACTTCTCGCGCCTGTTCGAGGGCACTTTCCTGATCGTGGTGTTCTCCATCCTGTTCATCGACTTCTCCATCCTGTTCATCGACGTGTTCGACAATGCCGGCACGCTGATCGGCGTTACCCACCGCACCGGGCTGATGAAAAACGGCAAGCTCGCGCGCATGAAGGAGGCGCTGATCTCCGATTCATTCGCCGCCATGTTCGGCGCGGCGATCGGCACCTCGACCACGACGAGCTATATCGAGAGCGCTTCCGGCGTCGCGGCGGGCGGCCGCACCGGGCTGACGGCGGCTTTCGTTTCGATCTTCTTCCTGCTGGCGCTGCTGTTCGCGCCGCTCGCCGGCATGGTGCCCGCTTATGCCACCTCGGCTGCGCTGCTCTACGTTGCCTGTGTGATGGCGCGGGGCCTGGCCGAGATCGACTGGGAGGACATCACCGAATACGCGCCGGCGGTAGTCACCGCCATCACCATGCCGCTGACCTATTCGATCGCCACCGGCATCGGACTCGGCTTCATCACCTATACGCTGGCCAAGGTGCTGTCGGGCAAGTTCAAGGAAGCTTCGCCGGCCGTGATGGTGCTGGCGGTGCTGTTCGCCATCAAATTCGCGGTCACCGGCTAGGCCGGTTGTGGGCGAGGAGGTCCGTCATGCCGGTGCTGTTCGGCTTCAGGGAGCTCGCTGGCCTGCCCGAGGAGTACATCACCGACAAGATCAGTCGCCGCGTCCTTTCGGGCAAGCAGGGCATGATCGTGTGGTGGACCATCAAGGCCGGCGCCCATGCCGCGGCCCACAAGCATGAGCACGAGCAGATCGTGTGGATGCTGAAGGGCCGCATGGATTTCCGCATCGGCGACGAGAAGCGC
>JARRNI010000130.1:0-8750 GCA_037385125.1 Pseudolabrys sp. | reverse complement strand
TTGCGCAGGAGGGTGAATCCCAAAAAAAGCTGACATTCGCAATGGGTCGAATTCAGAACAGGCTACAAGTGGGTAATCCGGGAAAAATGGCCCTGAGCCGTCATTCGTTGCGGTTTACACCAAACGCCGCTAAGCGGATCAATCGGTCGTACGCAATTTTTGTGGCCTGTCCGCAGCCATTGCTAAAAGTTTAGTCCCGCCTTCGAAAGACCGGCAAGAACACTTGCGGGGTCTTGGGGCCGCAAGAAGCCGAAACGGGCGAGCCGGCTCTTGATGTCAAACCCGGGATCAATCTCGATCAGTTCCGCCCATATTTTTCGGGATTCATCTAGCTGGCCTGTGTGGCCAAGCGAGGCGGCGAGCCAGGCTCGGCCAATGTCGGTACCCGGCATCAGCACCAGCCGCTCAGCAAACACCAGCGCTGCTGTCTCAAAATTGCCCATCAGGAAATGGGCAATACCCAGAAATTGCAGGTGCTGATGTGACCAGGCGGGATCGAGGCGGATCGCCCGCTCCAGCACCGGAACCGCGTCCTGTGGCCGCCCCGCGACCAGCGCCACATCGGCCGTCAGAAACAGCACTAGCCCCGCATCCGGCGTCACCGACGCCGCCTTGGCAATCATTCGCGCGGCCACGTCGATATCGCCGCCAAAGCGTTCCATGGTCCCAAAGGCGATGTTGGCCAGCGGATCCTCGGCATCAATTGCCACCGCCCTCTCCGCCAGTTCCTTTCCCCGCGCCAACACCTCGGCCGGGGTGCCGCCGCCCCACCCATTCAGCGAAGCCATGGCGTGGAAAATTGACATCAAGGCAGGCGCTTGTGCGAAAGACGGGTCCAGTTCGCAAGCCTGACGCCCATACTCCTGCGCCATGTCCCAGCGTTCCTCATTGATACCTGGCGAAAATGTTAGATCACGCATCCGCAGGAACAGGTCATACGCTTCGGGGTTCGTGCTGCCGGTGCTGGCAATCTTTGCCTTTTGCGCTGGCGTCAGCCGAATTTTCAACGCTTCTACGATGTTCAGCGTCACCTCGTCCTGCACCGCAAAAATATCGGTCAGATCGCGGTCATAGCGGTCAGCCCTAAGGTGCCCGCCGGTCGCAGCGTCGATCAATTGCGCCGTGATCCGCACACTATCGCCTGCCCGGCGGACGCTGCCTTCCAGCACATGCCCCACGCCCAATTCGCGCCCGACAGTGCGCAGATCGACTGACTTGCCCTTGTAAGCAAAGCTGGAATTGCGAGCGATCACCAGAAGGCCCGGAACCTTCGACAGATCGGTGATGATATCTTCGCTGATGCCGTCCGAGAAATAATCCTGCTCCTTGTCGCCCGACATGTTATCGAACGGCAGCACGGCGATCGAGGCGGCATCGGGCGCGCGATTGGGCGCCGGCGTTGCCGCAGCAGGCTCGCGTGTTGTGGCTGTATCATCGGGGTGCCAACGCCAGATACGGACGGGCCGTGAGATATTCTTGACTTCGATATCGCCGCAATCAGTAAATTGAGCGCCGGGCCGGTTACGGATGCTTTCTTGCACCACTGTCGAAATGCAAACGCCACCTGGCTTCGCCTGCGGCTCCAGCCGTGCGGCAATATTTACACCGTCGCCATAGATGTCGTCGCCCTGAAGGATGATGTCGCCCAGATTGACACCAATGCGCAACTGCAGCGAACGCGCTCGATCGGCCTGAGCAAGGACCGTCTGGATCGCGACGGCGCAATCGACGGCATCAAAGACGCTGCCGAACTCGACCAGCGTACCGTCACCCATCAGTTTCACGATCCGGCCATTGTACCGCGCTATGGCAGGATCGAACTCCTCCTCGCGGAACGCGTTCAACACCGAGAGTGTATTGTTTTCATCTTCCGCCATAAGCCGTGAAAAGCCTACAACATCGGCGAAAAATACGGCGGCCAGACGACGAATTCTGCGTTCGATTTCCATGTTCGGCACATAACAAATTCAGCGCGATGAAGCTATGCGGAATGTGGCTCCTGGCGGCAGCACCAAAAAACGATAAAAGCGCTCGAAGCGGGCTTTCGCTACAACTTCTACAGATGCCCGCAACTGGCACAAAGTTCCAATTGGCCGGATGTCGCAAACCGAATTACGTCATCGATCAGCAAGGTCCGCTATTGGATGACAGTAATTTTGAGGCGACCACAAAAGGTGATAAAAGCGTGCCCATTGACGGCGTTCGAAGAGAGCAGAATTAATGGGTCCTGACCCTAGTTGTTATTAAATCACAGGCAAAGTTAGTAAGAACCGCACAAACATCAAAAAGCGGCCACCCCGTGAATTGAAGCTGCTTTATTGTAGTCTTGCTGTGCCATCAATAGCGGCGCAAAAGCAGACTTGGCGAAAGCTCCGGATGGGTTCATGAACTGACCTGACGAATACGAATTGTCTCATATCCGTTGGTCACTTATTCGACGGGTACAGCAATGCGTCGTAGTTGAGTTTAATGGCGTCATAACATTCACACGCCGTATCCCGCAGCGCGGGAATGTCGAGCAGCTTTATCCTTCCGCGGCTGTAGCGGATCAGTCCAGCTTCCTGCAGCGTGCGCGCTACGACGGTCACACTGGTGCGCCGCACTCCCAGCATCTGTGCAATATATTCTTGGGTAAGCGGAAGCTGGTCGCTTCCGTGCAAATCGGCAGCCCTTAACAGCCAGCGCGACAATCGGCTCTCGATAACGTGCAAGGCATTGCACGCGGCCGATTGCTGCGCTTGGGCGAAAAGCGCTTGTTCATGGGCGCCCAGCAGCGACCGGACATTAGGATGAGCTTCCAGAGCTTCTTTTAGCGGTTCGACCGGGCAAACCAGAAATTCTCCACCAATTTGCACAATTGCTCGGTTGAGCGAGAGCCTGCCGTTGAGTGCGGCGCCGGCTCCAACGATGCCGTCGCAGCCGACCATGGCGCTCTCCACCACTTCACCGGTCGAAAGTGGGACAACGAGCGAAACAACAGCATCCGTCGCAAAGTAAACTTTGTTCACTTCCTGCCGAACATCGTAGAGAATGTCATGCTGCTTGAATGCGGCTCGCTTCAAATGAGGCGCTAGTGCCTCACGCTCGCCATCGGGCAATGCATTCAGCAAATGATTGGAGTTACGCGGCAACGGGTGTTCCCTGCTCACAGGCGAGAGTGCACTGTCTCTCTCAGCCACCGGCGCCTGAAAGCGAGAGTCTCATACCAATGGTGCATCCACCATGCTACGGGGGGGTACGTGTCTACCCCGCAGTTACTCATTATTAGACTGATTAGGCTCATTCGTCGGTGTTGTTCCGGAGGCTCTGTCGCATCGAAATTTGATCAGCGAGAGACCTTGAAACAATGTGGGATATGCGAGACATTAAACCTATCATCGGCACTCCTGAAAAACTAGGCGCCGGTGGCTGAGAGACCGCGCGTGGTCCCGCCTGTAACGGGGCACCCAATGGCAGACCCAACTCTCAAATACTGCATCTGGCAACGTGGCATAGAATGGCTTTGGCAGGTAACGTCCGACGATAAAAATGAAGTGCTCCTTTCTGGAGTGGCGGCCACTAGCTCCGCTGCCCGCAGCGCAGCGTTCCAATATTGCCTGCAGCATCCAGGCAACCACGCCGAACTCAAATAGTTGAGCGGAAGCGATGCCACGCTATTTTTTCCATCTCCGCGGCTCCGGTGCGCTTGATACCGAAGGGCAGGAGTTTGCAAACGATGAGGCAGCCCGTGCAGAAGCCCGAGCAGTTGCGCGCGACCTTTCGGACAACAAGGCTGTGGCGACGGACGAACGCCTCATGGTCACTAACGAGGCAGGCGAACTGATCCACGAGGAGCCGCTATTCCGCCGCTAGCTGACGAGCTACCCGCGGGAGCGGGCGTGCCGCAGCGAACCTTTTGCGCCGGTATAACCGGTGGTTCAGACAGACGGACGGCCAAAAAAATATTTGGAAAAATGACTTCTCTGTCGGGAACGAGTCATAGTAGTATGTGTTTCTAGATTATGGGGTCCAAACGATCGCCTGGGAATCCAGCGCCGCCTCGCAAGACAGAGACGTGACTTAAGGCGAAGTCAAAGGGCCCGAAACGCAAGCCAAAAGGATTAGGTTGTGTCGCGGGCAGGCTATTGCCGGGACAAGCCGCGCTTTGCCGCGTGCTTGCGCGGCAGATCAGCAATCGCGCCGATGCCAGAGAGCTGGTCGACAAAGTCAACAGATATGATGCCGAGGCGCGGACGTTGGAAACCGAACGGGACCAGCCGTCCGATGCCGCCGCAAACTAAACCCGGCATAGCCATGGGCGCTAGGTGTGGAGTCTCAACAGGTTGTCCTCGGCGAAGCCGAGGCGGCTGATTGGAATCTTATCATCGATGCCGGCGTATGGCCTATGCCAGTTATAGCGGTGTAGCCAGGGAATCAGTTCGGCCTTTCGCTGGCGTGAGTTCCGGTAGGCCCGAGCGTAGGCCCACTCACGCAAGGAGGTTTGGATGAAGCGCTCGGCCTTGCCGTTGGTTCTGGGCGTGTAAGGCTTGGTGCGGATGTGCTTGAGGCCAAGCCGCTTGCACAGTCGGCGGAAGGCGAGTGACTTGTAGCAGGAACCGTTATTGGTCATGACGCGCTCGATTTTGACGACGAGGCTTGCGTAGTAGGCGATAGCGGCCTTCAGGAAGGCCGTGGCGCTGCGCTTCTTCTCGCTAGCCATGATCTTGGCAAAGGCCAGGCGAGAGTGATCGTCGATGGCGACGTGAACGAACTCCCATCCGGCGCCTTTATTGCGGCAACCCTGCCGTCGGCCGGTGGCGCGATGGCCGGCGCGTGCGAAGCGGCCGAGCTTCTTGATGTCGATGTGGATCAGTTCGCCGGGGCGCTCACGTTCGTAGCGCCGGACCGGTGCCGCAGGCTCCAACGCACTGATCCTGTTAAGCCCGAGGCGCTTGAGGATGCGGCTCACGGTGGCCGCGGAGAGCCTGAGCTGCGCGGCGATCTGTTTGCCGGTGAAGCGCTGACGGCGCAGCCGTTCGACCTCATCGATCGTAGCCTGCGCGGTCGGCCGGTAGAGCCGATGCGGCCGCGATGAGCGATCATTTAACCCTGCCCGACCCTCGCTGCGGTAGCGCGCCACCCATTTGCGGGCGGTCCGCGGGCAGACGCCTGCGGCTCGTGCGGCGGCCTCCGGCGTCTGCCCGCTCTCGATCTGCCGCACAATCCGCTCTCGACCTGACGGCGTCAGACGGGCATTCTTATGGATGTTCATCCGGTCCTCTCCTCGGAAAACTGAAGCTTCGACAACTCCAGCTTCCTCGGTCTGGGCCGGATGGACAACCTCTTGAAAGCTCACAGCTAGGCGCTCTGGTGTGCCGCCAAGCTATAACCGCGGAGGAACGAGCCATGCCGATGTATTATTTCAATCTTCGTCCTGACGATGCGGCCGACAAGAATTTAGCTGACCCCGACGGCACCGACCTGCCTAACCCGGCGGCCGCGCGCCAGCATGCTAATATGGTTGCGCGCGAACTGATGTACCAAAGGGACGATCAGTCTTCGAACAATTGGTCGAACTGGACGATGTCAGTAACTGATGCCAAAGGGGCGGAGCTTTTCTCGTTCGCGATGCGCGACTACTGAGAAGCGCTTCCGATGCCAACCCTTTCCGACACCCGCCTTGCGCTAATTGTGTGCTCTAGTTCAACAAAGACGGCGGCTCGGATTCGAATGATCTCGGCGTTTCGCGCGCGGACGTTCTCTGCGTGCCCACTTAACGAAACCAGCTCGTTGTAGAGCAGCTTGGTTGAAATCCAATCGGGCAACGATCGGCCGTAGGCTAAACAATGGAATGCCTCTCGTGGTCGTAATGGAAGTAGTCAAGCCGGACTCCTCAATTGCCTGGCTTACGTTCCAAGTCCGCTTAATCCTGGAACTCGCTTAAAAACAAGTTTAGTGCTTTTTTCCCGGCGCGATTGGCCTCAGCCGCAGTGCGGAAATAGACCTCCGACTGTTTGACTGGACTATTCCTGCCGACGCGATAGATCTCCCATCGCCAGGAACTCGGGAGGCGACCCATATTTTTCACGACAACGGAAAAATCTGGATGATCTGTCATTGATTTTGAGATGGTGTTGAGCCCGACTGCGGTGACCTACACCCAGGCGCTGCCCGGCCTTTTTTGCACCCAGCAGCTTCTTTTTGCGCGTGTCAGAAAAGAGGCCGTCGTGCTGTGCCTTCTTGCGCGCGCGGCGGATTGCCATGGACTTTTTTCGGTTTTCGCGTTCGGAAGGCTTTTCATACGAGCCCCTGCTTCATTTCTCGAAAAAGCAGGCTTTACGCGATATTATCTCTGAAATCGCGGACCGTTTGGTCCATGTAAGCGTCACGCACTATCACCATGTGGTTTTGACCACAGTGCGGACAAGGTACCCTTATCTCATCGTTCCACACGCGTGTTAGACTTTCATATTTCGTTCCGACGCGGGTATTGATCGATTTGTTTGTTTCCGGGCACCTAATCGAGAGATGGTCCATAGTAATATTTCCGGTTTGCGGGTTGAAGCGCGACCGGCGTCTCAGCCAATGGCGCCGTTGCACTATCTTCATCCATCGTCTGCAGTGCAGGTTCTTTTCTGGCTTGAAAATGTGCGCCCATATTTGAGGCCTCAGTTTCTGCCAGCGGAATTGCGTGCACCACTTTGTGCCCTTCCGCGGCCATTCTGATCGACCCTCTTGCGCGGCGCCGCAATTGACCCGTCAAAGATTGCTTTCTTGCGGGCGAGCTTGCGGGCACGACGCACCGCATCAGCGTTTTTGCGGGCGGCTTGCTCGGATGGTTTTTCATAAAACCGCCGCCGCTTCATTTCGCGATACACGCCCTCACGCTGCATCTTTTTCTTTAAAACGCGGAGGGCCTGATCGATATTGTTGTCTCGAACGAGTATCTGCAATTTCGCTCCTGCGCTCCTTCACGTCGTCATGGGCGGCATTAACAAAAACGGGATGCAAGTGAGGCCGGACTTCACGATGGGCAGAATTTAATCGGCGTTTGGACGAACGGTTTCCGCCGTTCAACCTACAAAAGTATGCCGCAATAGTCCCACCACGACGACCATAATTACAAAGCCGGCTGGTATGACGACCGGTGGTGTGAACCATTGGGGCATCACGGGATTCCTTGAAAATTAGCCACGGCTGACGACGAGGCCGCCAACCGGCGGCCTCGCGACATTGCGTCAAGATCAGATCTGGCGGCCCTTCATGACGGCGTCGACGTCACGCTGCGCCTGCGCCTTGTCGATGCTGTACTTGGCCACCACCTGGGTGACGAGATCGTCCTTGTTCTTGAGCGCACCGAGCTCCTGCTCGGAGAACTTGCTCCACTTGGCGCCGATGTCCTTGAGAAGGATCTGCTTGCTTTCGGCGGAATTTCCGGCTCCTGCCGGCGCGGCATTTGGGATTTGAGCGTTCATAAGCGTTATCTCCTAAATATCGATGAAGCATCATTTGAATGTGCATCATTCAAACTATTACCTTACATGGTGATGAATTGCGACAATCACAGGGGGCAGGCAGCCGATCTTTGACTTGAAGTCAAGATCGGCCACATAGAGGCTTATCGAGCAAAGGGCGAGCAAATCGAGCAAAAAGCGAGCAAACCGGTCGATAAACCGGTCATGACCAGCCAATTCCGGGAATCGCGAAATAATAATCGTCGCAATTCGACTTGATTGTCCCTATATACGGTCAACATCCAACAAGCAGGCAATACGATACTGTCGAGCGGGAAACCGCTCGCCCTGTGTCACCTCACCCCATGTCACGGAGGGAGCTTTCAATGTTCACGGCAGAGCAATATCGAGCAAAAGCGGCGGAAAGCGCCGAATCGCTCAAACATACCGATGATCCGAGCAAAATCCGCGAGCTTCAGCGATCGGAGGAAAGCTTCAGGCTGTTGGCGCAAAACGAAGACTGGCTTGCGGCTAATTTCGAAAAGATCATCAAGTCGCAAGATATCCACCCGCGGGACGAAGTTGCCAGAAAAAGCGACGACCACAGAACTGTCGCGGAGATCGAGGAGCATGTCCTTCGATGTCTTGGAGCGGCTGTCATCATGCAGTGGAACACAATCCCGACTAAGCTCCAACGCGAGCTATTCGATACCGCGGGGTCGCTGGGTGACGTGTTGCAAACGACCGTGTTGCGAGGACAGATTGCGCGCTTCCTGCATGGCCATATGGACAAAGAGAACCCTGCCGGCAGCGTTTCCAAACCCGAAATGAAGAAAGGAGAGCCTAGTGGCTCATAAGTTCAAAGTCGGCCAAATCGTCGAGCTCAAACTGAGACATCTTCGATCGTGCGCCCCCGGTCCCTACGAAATTCGTCATCTCGTTCCTGCCACGGAGAGAGACCCCGGTGACCCGTGTTACCGCATCAAGAGTGTGGCCGAAAAACATGAACGGGTCGCTCCTGAAAGTGAGCTCGGGCTTGCGGTCAGCGTTTTCAACTGAAGTAAAACGCTCTCACGCCCCATCTTCTTCTTCAGGACGCGAAGTGTCTGGTCGATGTTGTTGTCGCGGACGGGTGCCTACAAACTAGGGCCAAGACCCAATAAAATTGTTGTTGTGTGAATCGGTTGGTGATTCGCTCTGGATGTTTGATTCGGAGCGATGCGATGCGATCCAATCTTTTCTGGCTCAGTGACGAACAGTGGTCTTCGATTCAGCCCCTTTTGCCGACGGACGTGCGCGGCAAGGCGCGTGTGGATG
>JARRNI010000129.1:0-9205 GCA_037385125.1 Pseudolabrys sp. | reverse complement strand
TAGGCGACGACGTGACGCTGGAAGCGCGGGGCGATCGGCGGATGCGCCGAAGGCTGCTGCATCACGGGCGGCGGCGCCACCGGCACATTGGCGTAGAACGGGCGCGACGCCGGCGCGCCATAATAACGGGCCCGCGGCGGGGCCGCGCGCGTCCCGCCCCCGCCGCCGAACAGGAACTCGATGAAGCCGCCGCCGTAATCCGAGCGCATCGCCGGCGGCGGCGGCGCCGTCACCACCATCTGCGGCGTCCCGGCGTGCCCGGGATTTTCGAAGGACGCAGTCTGCGCCGATGCGGCCGCGCTCAAGCCCGCAAACACGGCGATGAAAACCAGAAGGATGGGACGCAACATTGGGGACACTCGCAAACGATACGCTTTCGCCGAACGCCGCGAAGTTAGCGGGGGAAGGGAAACCGATTTGTAAACCATCGCGCCACGGCGCCGGCACGCTGCTAGTCTCGTTCATGGCGTATCGCTCTCCTTGAGAGGTTCTGGCAGGCTAGACACCCGCCTCGATACGCCGCCTATCTCACTTCGTCATCACCCACTTTCCCGCATAGCTCAAGGTGTTCCGCGTCGAGCAGTTGTTCGGCGACCGTCGTGCGGCGGCGCGGGCAAAGCCCGCCGGCGTATGCGCGGTGGAAGGGCGCAAGGCGGGGCATGAAACGGGCGCGGGGCGCGCCACAGCCGGCGACAACATCAGGCGCGAGCTCGAACGCGTGCACGACATGCTCGCGCGCAACCACGCCGAGCTGGGCGCGCTTATCGGCGAGAACAAGTCGCGCCGCATGGCGCGCGCGACCGGCGAGCTCGGCGCCGCCGTCGACGGTATGGAAAAAGCCACGCACAATATCCTGCAGGCGGCCGAAGCGATCGACGACAGCGCGAAGTCGCTCGGCGCCGCGCTCAAGGACGATTTCGAGCGCAGCCTGGCGCAGGACATCCAGGACCGTACGGTGCAGGTCTACGAGGCCTGCAATTTTCAGGACCTCGCCGGCCAGCGCATCGCCAAGGTGATCGAAATCATACTCACGCCGGAGGAGCAGCTCGCAGCCATGCTGGCGCGCTGCGCCGCCCTCACCCGCACGCCGGAAGACGCGACGGCAGCCGAACCGGCGGACAACGGCTTGCTCAACGGTCCCAAGCTCGACGGCGACCCGGGCCACGCCAGCCAGGCCGACAACGACGCGATTATTGGTTAGCACGCAAAGCCGGTGCCGTCCGGCACGGGCAGCGCCGGCGCGAACAGCTCGTGCGGAAGCGCCAATCCGCGCAGCGTGTGCCGCCCGAGCGACGGCAAGGGCGCCGCATAGGCGCGGGCGAAATCGTCGCTGACGATGATGGGCAGGTCGAGCCGCTTGCCGACCGACTGGATGCGGCTCACGAGATTGACCGCCGGGCCGATGACGGTGAAATCGAGCCGGTCGGCGGCGCCGATATTGCCGTAGAAGGCCGTGCCCACATGCAGGGCAACGACCACTTTGAGCGGCGGCTCGCCGTCCATGCAAGGCGTCTCGGTCAGGCGCGCGATTGCGGCAATGGCTTCGGACGCGGCGGCAAGCGCGTTGCGCGCGGCCTCGGCCTGGCTCTGCGCGCCGTCGAGCGGGAAAATCGCCAGCATGCCGTCGCCGATGAATTTGAGGATTTCGCCGCCATGGACGGCGATCGCCTCGGCCTGGGCGTCGAACAGGGCGTTGAGCACGGCGATCATGCGGTCGCCGGGCAAACGGTCGGAACGCTCGGTGAAGCCGCGCAGATCGGACGCCCATAGCACCGCCGCGAGCGCCTCGCCGGTGCCGCGGCGAATGTGGCCGGCCAGAACCTTGGGGCCCGTGCTCGCACCGAGATAGGCGTTGAGCACGTTCCGGCTGATCGCCCGCTGCGTATGCATGTCGGCAACGCCCGCGATGAACTGCGACACGCGTTTCAGGTCGTCGATTTCCGCGTCGGTGAATCCGCCCGGCCGGTCGGTCACGTAGCTCAGCATGTAGTTGTCGCCATGGGCGGCGGGCACGGGCAGGGCCAGATAGTCGGTGGCACCTTCCGCCTTGAGATCTTGCAGGATCGGGAAATCGAGCGGAGCGCAGGCGCCATCGAGCCTGCGCCGCAGGGTCTCGCCACCCAGCGCCACGCGCAGCACCGGGTTGTCCTCGTAACGCATCGTGTCGCCGACCTCGTGGCCGATCATGATCTGCGCCGTCTTGCCGGTCGTGCGCCACCACTGCATGCTCGTACCGAGATACTGCGGATGCAGCGTGCGCCCGTGCAGCGTCACGCGCAACAGGGGAATGCCCGTCGCCAGCAGCCGCCAGGCGAACTCGTCAAACGTCTCCAGGCCCGAGGCGATGCGACGGGCTGGGCCGATTAGCCAGGCAACGATGGCGTCGATGCTGTCGTGATGCGGACGCACGGCCAGCGGCCGCTCGAACACGTCGGCGGTGCGCAAATAGCGCGGATCGACCTGGGACGTTGCAGGCTCTTGCTGGGGATCGTTCATCGTGCCGGTGCCGCCTCGGGCGACTGCACACGAACGAGCGCCGCCCCCGATTTGCCTTGAAATACAGATGTCCCGCTGCGGCGCCGATGACAAGAGGCGCAAGCCATGTTTAGTCCGGCCGGCGGATCAGGACAAAGCAGGCAAGGGCGATGGTCGCAAAGCCGGCCGCGACCGCCAGCGCCACAGCATCCGAGGCGCGGTCCACCACAAAGGCCATGGCCACCGGCGCCGCCGCCTGCATCAGCAGGAACGGGCCGGCCAGCCGTCCGATCAGCCGGCCATAGCCACTGGCACCAAACAGCGCCAGCGGCACCGCACCGCGCGTAATGGTGACAAGCCCGTTGGCGCCGCCGAACAACAGCGCGAAGGCGGCCGCCGTCACCTCCGTTATGCCGAACAGTGCCAGCATGAGGAAGGCGGCGAGCAGCGCGCCAAGCGCCCCGCGCACCACCCAGAGCGGATGCACGTCGCGACCGAAGGCGAACTCGATCAGCCGCGCGCCCACTTGCGCGGGCCCGAACAGCGCGCCGATCCACACCACCGTGCCGGCATCGATGCCGGAGCGCTGAAAGATAGCCAGCAGATTGGCCGACATGCCCGACGGCACGAAGGCATAGGATGCGAAGGCGGCGGCGACCAGCACGAAGGCCAGCCCACAGGGCGGCAGCACCTTGGGCGGCGCGCCGGCGTTTTCTTCGCGCGGCTTCTCCGCTTCATGCCGCGTGCGCGGCAGCGCCAGCGCATGCAGCGGCGCCGCCACAGCGGCGAGCAGCACGGCATAAGTGAGATAGGTGCCGCGCCAACCGACACCTTCGAGCAGGAAATGGGTGGTCGGCCAGCTCACCGTGGAGGCGAAGCCGCCGATGAGGGTGAGCGCGGTGATCGGCCGGCGCGCGCCCACGCCGAATATGCGTCCGAGGCTGGCGAAGGCGGGATCGTACAGGTTCGACGCCATGCCGACGCCCAGTATGGCCCAGACGCCGATATAGGCAATTCGGTTGGCGGCATAGACAATCAGAAACAGACCGAGCGCGCAGATCAGCGAGCCGATTGCCATCACCACATGGCCGCCGTAGCGATCGATGGAGCGGCCGACGTAAGGCGCAACAAGCCCCGCCACCAGCAGCCCGACCGAAAATCCGCCCATGGCGAACGACATTGACCAGCGGCGGTCGGCGGCGACCAGCGGCACGATCAGCACCGGCGTGTAGAAGATCGTGCCCCAGGACAGGATCTGTGTGACGCCGAGCACCGGCACCGCGCGCCAGGGACCGGCAAGAAAATCGCGCGGGGCCATCATGGCAGGGCGGGTCGCGAACGGACCGAAACGATCTCGCACACGCTGAAAGCCTGCCTTCCCACCGGCACCGGCCTATCGTTGCTGCTGGATCGGCGGCTGGACCGGCTTGGGAGCCGGCTTGGGCTTGGCCATGGGCTTCGCCCTATGGTGGACTGTATTACGCACGTGCCGCTTCCGGCCATCCGGCGCGCAGCGCACATAGACCATGGTGCCATAGCGGCTCTGCACCTCCGGATCCATCCAGCGCAGGATCAGGACGCGGCCATTGAAGGAGACCACCTCGCGGTCGGCCGGGACGCCGGGGGGCTGGCTTTTGAGCCCGACATAGGTCTTGCCGCCGGGTGCCCCCTTGAGCGCCAGTTCGGAGGGCTGCGACTGGTCGGCGAGATGCATCATCACCCCGCCGGTCGGCCCGAGCGTGATCACATAAGGATTGCGGCACTGATTGGCGGCGGCCGTTATGGTGCGCTCGCGGTCCGCCTCCTTGTGGTAGGCCGCTAGGCCCCAGCGGCCGACCAGGTCCTGCGGCGGGAAGGCGGGCGGCAGGGTCGGCACCGCGGCAGGCGCGGCAGGCTCGGCAGGGTGCACGCCGGACATGGTGGTCTCGCAGCCGGCGAGCGCCAGCGCGGCCAGCCCGACGAACACGGCAGCGGCGATAGTGGGACGGTGGCAACGGCTCATTCTGGCTCCCGGCGGGCTGGATCGCATGGACTTTGCGGGGCAATGGCCGAGAGCGCAAGCGCGCCGGTTAACCCTGACAGTCACGATTCGATCGCACGCTTGACAGCAAAACGTTAAGGCCATATCTCCCGGGGCAGCCATTGGCACTCTGGGGTACTGAGTGCTAACATGCTGGCATGTCGACAGTTTTCGTCACGAACCGCAACATCCTGCTTGCGCATGGTCTTTTCCGAAAACCGGTGCCCTCCCCCGACCAGGTCGGGGGCAAGCTTTTTCGGGATCATGCGCCAGCGCCACGAGGAAGCCCATGGCCAAGACCAAGTTCCGTCCCCTGCATGACCGCGTGGTCGTGCGCCGCATTGAAGCCGAGGAAAAGAGCAAGGGCGGCATCATCATCCCGGATAGCGCCCAGGAGAAGCCGCAGGAAGGCGAGGTCATCGCCGTCGGCCCGGGCGGCCGCGACGAGGCCGGCAAGCTGATCCCGATCGACGTGAAGGCCGGCGACCGCGTGCTGTTCGGCAAGTGGTCGGGCACCGAGGTCAAGCTCGACGGCGAGGAACTCCTGATCATGAAGGAGTCCGACATCATGGGTGTCGTCGGTTGAGACATCAGACCGTCATCCTGAGGTGCGAGCGGCGAAGCCGCGAGCCTCGAAGGACGACGGGCACGGGCTGTCACCCTTCGAGGCTCGCCTTCGGCGAGCACCTCAGGGTGACGGGAAACTCAAAACCATTCGGAGCAAGTTAAAATGTCTGCCAAGGAAGTGAAATTTGCCGGCGACGCCCGCGACCGCATGCTGCGCGGCGTCGATATCCTCGCCAATGCGGTGAGAGTCACGCTCGGACCCAAGGGCCGCAACGTCGTGCTCGACAAGTCGTTCGGCGCCCCGCGCATCACCAAGGACGGCGTTACGGTCGCCAAGGAGATCGAGCTCGACGACAAGTTCGAGAACATGGGCGCGCAGATGGTGCGCGAGGTCGCGAGCAAGACCAACGACATTGCTGGCGATGGCACCACCACCGCCACCGTGCTGGCTCAGTCCATCGTGAAGGAAGGCGCGAAGTCGGTGGCCGCCGGCATGAACCCGATGGACCTCAAGCGCGGCATCGACATCGCGGTCGCCGCGGTGGTCAAGGACATCGAGAAGCGCTCGAAGACGGTCAGCTCCTCGGGCGAGGTCACCCAGGTCGGCACGATATCGTCGAACGGCGACTCCAAGATCGGCAAGATGATCTCGCAGGCCATGCAGAAGGTCGGCAACGAGGGCGTCATCACCGTCGAGGAAGCCAAGGCGCTCGACACCGAAGTCGATATCGTCGAGGGCATGCAGTTCGACCGCGGCTACATCTCGCCCTATTTCGTCACCAATGCCGAGAAGATGATCGCGGAGCTGGAGGACGCCTACATCCTCCTGCACGAGAAGAAGCTGTCCAACCTGCAGTCCATGCTGCCGGTGCTGGAGGCGGTGGTGCAGTCGGGCAAGCCGCTCATCATCATCGCCGAGGACGTCGAGGGCGAAGCGATCGCTACCCTGGTCGTCAACAAGCTGCGCGGTGGTCTAAAGGTGGCGGCTGTTAAGGCGCCGGGCTTCGGTGACCGCCGCAAGGCCATGCTGGAAGACATCGCCATCCTCACCGGCGGCCAGCTCGTGTCCGAGGACCTCGGCATCAAGCTGGAGAACGTCGCGCTCAACATGCTCGGCCGCGCCAAGAAGGTGATCATCGAGAAGGAGAAGTCGACAATCGTCAACGGCGCCGGCAAGAAGGCCGACATCGAGGCGCGCTGCAACCAGATCAAGGCGCAGATCGAGGAGACCACCTCGGACTACGATAAGGAGAAGCTGCAGGAGCGGCTGGCCAAGCTCGCCGGCGGCGTGGCGGTGATCCGCGTCGGCGGCGCCACCGAGGTCGAGGTGAAGGAGAAGAAGGACCGCGTCGAGGACGCACTCAACGCCACCCGCGCCGCGGTCGAGGAAGGCATCGTGCCGGGCGGCGGCGTCGCGCTGCTGCGCGCCAAGAAGGCGGTCGGCCGTCTCCGCGACGACAATCCGGACGTGCAGGCGGGCATCAATATCGTGCTGAAGGCGCTGGAATCGCCGGTGCGGCAGATCGCCGAAAACGCCGGCGTGGAAGGCTCGATCGTGGTCGGTAAGATCATGGACGAGAAGTCGGAGACCTGGGGCTTCGACGCCCAGAGCGAGAAGTACGTCGACCTGGTCGAGGCCGGCATCATCGACCCGGCCAAGGTGGTGCGCACCGCGCTGCAGGACGCCGGCTCGGTGGCGGGCCTGCTGGTCACCACTGAGGCTATGGTGGCCGAGCTGCCGAAGGAAGAGGCCCCGCCGGCGATGCCGGGCGGCGGCATGGGCGGCATGGGCGGCATGATGTAATCCCGCCGCTCAAGGACAAACGAACAGAGGGCGCGGCTTCGGCCGCGCCTTTTTTCGTCGGCGCAGCGCGCAGCTTGCAACCCGCGCGCCGGTTGCTACGGTGACGCGCCATGGCCGGCTCATCCTCAAAGACCGTGGTCTATGCGGCGACCGCCGGCAATCTGCTGGTCGCGGCCACCAAATTTATCGCCGCCTGGTACACCGGCTCCTCGGCCATGCTGAGCGAGGCGATCCATTCGCTGGTCGACACCGGCAACCAGCTGCTCCTGCTGTACGGCATGCATCGCTCGGTGCGCCCGCCCGACGACCTGCACCCGCTCGGCTACGGGCGCGAGCTCTATTTCTGGAGTTTCGTGGTCGCCATGCTGATGTTCACGCTCGGCGCCGGTGCCGCCTTCTACGAGGGCGTGCACCACCTTCTCCATCCGCGCGACATTTCCGATCCGCTGGTCAGCTATATCGTGCTCGGCTGGGCGGCGCTGTTCGAGGGCTCGACCTGGGTCATCGCGCTGCGCGAATTCCGCAAAGCCAAAGGCAATGTCGGCTATTTCGAAGCAGTGCGGCGCAGCAAGGACCCCCCGACCTTCATCGTGCTGTTCGAGGACTCGGCGGCCCTGCTCGGCCTGGTGCTCGCCTTCGCCGGCATCTTCGGGGCCGAGCGGCTTTCGCTGCCGTGGCTCGACGGCGCCGCCTCGATCGGCATCAGCCTGCTACTCGGCCTGACCGCGCTGGCGCTGGCGCGCGAAAGCAAGGGTCTGCTGATCGGAGAGCCGGCGAGCCGGGACCTACGCCAAGCCATTCTGCACATCGTGCGCGATATGCCGCGCGTTGAGCGCGGGCAGATCGTATTCACCGTGCATCTCGCGCCCGATCAGGTCATCGTCGCGCTCAGCCTGGAATTCCGCGACAATCTCACCACGCCGGAGATCGAGGAGGCGACCCGCGAGATCGAGCGCAGGATCCACTATGCGCATCCGGACGTAGTCGCCATCTTCGTCAAGCCGGAAGCTGCCGTCAGCGACCGACTCGTGTTCGGGCGGCGCGGGCCCACGCGGGGTGCGCGCTTGTGAGCTAGTTGCTCGAGGCGCGGAAGCGGAACGTCTTCGGGCCGGTAAGCACCAGCGCGTCGCCGCGCGCGCGTCAGCCAGTCACCTGGAGAAGCGCGGTCAGCGTGTCGAGGTCCGCCTGCATGCGGGCGTCGCTGCACTGGCCGTCGACCCTGTAGCGCGGCAGGCCGGCCCGTATGGGCCCGGGTTCGATGCGGATGGCGTCGTCCGACAGCACCACCCGCGCGCGCAGGGTCTTGCACCACAGGCCCATGTTGGCCGCGCCGTCGCGCGCCACCGTGAGGATCGGTACCCGCTTGACCGGGCACCCCGGTTGCACGTCGAGCATCAGCACCTGGCCGAACGGGAACGGCTGCGCCGCGCGAGCCGCGCCGGCCAGGCCGAGCAGCGCCAGCGCAAGCATCCCCGAGACAATGGCATGCCGGCCCGCGACCGGACGAAGGGAGCGCATTTCTTTTGCTTTCGTTTACGTCGGACGAGGCGGCCGTGGACGCGCCGCTGTGGGACGGTATCAGCAGATGCCGGCTGACGGGATTCCCTTCAGGCCGGCATGGGGAATAATCGCGGCAGCCGGCGTGTTAGAATGCCGCAAATCGCACAGCGGAGCATTCCCGATGGACCAGCGCATCGTCGACCTCTACGACAGCTTCACCCATGGCGGCATGAGCCGGCGCGACTTCCTCGACCGGCTGGCGGCGATCGCCGGCTCCAGCGCGGCGGCGCTGGCGCTGCTGCCGCTCTTGCAGAACGACTATGCGTGCGCGGCCATCGTCGCCGCCGACGACCCGAGGCTCGCCATCGGCAAGGCCTCCTACGACGCGCAGGGCACGGCGATCACCGGCTATCTGGCGCGCCTCAAGGACAAGGCCAAACGGCCGGCGGTCATCGTCATCCACGAGAACCGCGGCCTCAATCCGCATATCGAGGACGTGGCGCGCCGCCTGGCGCTCGCAGGCTTTCTGGCCTTTGCCGTCGACATGCTCTCGCCGCTCGGCGGCACGCCACCCGACGAGGACAAGGCGCGCGACATGATCGGCACGCTGAATGCCGGCGAGACCGCGCAGCGCATCGCCGCCGCGGTGCCGTTCCTGCAGCGTCATCCGGAATCGACCGGCAAGGTGGGCGCGGTCGGCTTCTGCTGGGGCGGCGGCATGGTCAACCGGGTGGCAGTGCTGTCGCCGGACCTGAAGGCCGCCGTCGCCTATTACGGCGTGCAGCCGCCGGCGTCGCAGGTGCCGTCGATCAAGGCGCCGCTGCTGCTGCACTATGCCG
>JARRNI010000128.1:8832-10515 GCA_037385125.1 Pseudolabrys sp. | reverse complement strand
GGCTGCCGCCGAGGCCTCGCCGATCGGCGAGCAGCAAGAAACGTTCGAACCCCGAGCGACGGCGAGCTTAGAACCGCCCCCGCAGGTCAGCGTGGAGGCCCGGTCAATCATCAAGCACACAGAGTCGCCAGAGGCCCCTCCGGCATTGAAGTCGGAACCGCCTGTGCGGGTTGACACTGTGGTCGAGCCGATCCACGAGCACCGAGAACCGCTCAAAGCCCAACCAGCGGCGAGCTTAGAACCGCCCCCGCAGTTCAGCTTCGAGGGCCACCCAATCCGCAAGCATCAAGAATCGCTCCGAGCAGCAGTGAAACGAAAACTGCGTCCGGAGGCCAGAGCTGAGGTCCCGCCTACCCGCGATCGCCGAACACCGCTCGAAGCCCAACCCGTAGCGAGCCCAGAGCTACCGGCGCAGGCTGGCGCCGAGGTTTCGCCGATCCTCGAACCCCGTTACCCAAAGCCCCAACAAGCACTAAGCTCGGCACCGCCTGCACAGAATGGCGCACAAGTTCAGCCGATCCTCAAGCGCCGAAAACTGTTCGAACACCAACCTGCAGCGAGTCCGGACCTGCATCCGCCGGCTGGCGTCGAGGTGCCGCCGAGCCGCGAGCGCCGAGAGCTGCCTCCTCAGCCTAATGCCGAGGACCAACCGAGCCTTGAGCACGGAGAACGGCTAGACCCAGTAAGCGCAAATGGGCACAGCTCCGGGAACGGCTACGACCGTTCAGTTGCGAAGGACAATAAGGCGGTACAGCTCGATCCAATATTTGCGGTCGACTATAAGAACGATAGCGTGACTAAGGACGAATCGGGCAACAAAGTAGATGCTAATGGTTGCTTGCCGGCGCCCGAACCTATCCAAGCGCGTTACTCTGGAAACCGTATCAAGCTCGACCGGCCCGCGGCGCCTAATAGCAAGAAAACGACCGCGCCGACGCCGACGGAGGAAAGTACATCGGAAGACCAGTCGGCGGCGAATGAGGCACGCCCCGAGAAGGGTTGGCTCGGCGTGAGTCTCCGGCCGGTGACGGAGGCGGCCGCCCAAACGCTCAACGTCCGGCCGGACTACGGGGCACTGGTTTCCAGCCTCCACAAAAGTAGCCCAGCCAAGCCAGCTGGCATCGAGCCGGGTGACATCGTCGTCAATTTCGACGGTAAGGAGATCAACGAGTGGCGTGATCTGCCGCGCATCATCACAGACACGCCTGCCGGCAATGAGGTGGCGGTAACGATCATCCGCAAGGGCAAGGAATTGACCAGGGCGGTCAAAGTCGGGCGTCCCGAGGACGCTGACAAGCCGCCGTCATTCACCTCGAAGGAAAGCACTCTGCAGGAGGAGCCGATGCGAACCCAAGCACTCGGTCCTAATCGTGCCACCTTGGCTTCTCGTGACCGCGTGCATTTCGGTCGCCGAAGGTCAATGCCGGCATTGCAATAGCGATCACGGATCTGCCGGTTGCAGCCTTTTCTGGTTGGAGCCGCGCGCGCATGGGTCGGTATTTACTGTCCGTCTCAAAATCCGGCCTCAAGCGGGGATTATGAATCAGGAAATCCGTCCGTATCAATTCTCAGGTCGACCGCTCAGGTCGGGCCGATTTGGTTACTGTGGGCGGCGTGCGAACAAACGCTATACTGTTCTGAGATCGTAATCACCTGACAGTAGGCCACCGAAGAACCGGGCGC
>JARRNI010000128.1:0-8764 GCA_037385125.1 Pseudolabrys sp. | reverse complement strand
CGGACCGCAAGAGTCCGAGCGCCCGGTTCTGCCAAACGACCACTCAACCCAAACGGACGCCAAGGAGCCACACCCCAATCGGGTGTCGGCCGTGATCGACCAAGCTGTGCTCGATCATGCCCTCGTCCACCCCTGCCACGGCACCCTGTGGGCCGAGCAGGAATTGCGGTTGCGAGGCCTGTAACTCTCCGCCGGTGCCCGAGCCGCTTCCGAGCCGGTTTGACGGCGTCGCTCTCCGAGGAGCAGATCAGGCTGCTGGAGCGCTTCAGCCCCTAGTTCCGCACGCGAGCGCCACATCGGGACCCCGCATACCGGAAGCCTGGTCGCCGTCGACACCTTCTTTGTCGGCTCGCTCAAAGGCGTCGGCAAGATCTGTCTGCAGACCGCAATCGACTGCCACAGCCGCTATGCCTGGGCCAGGCGCCACCCAAGCAAGCTGCCGGTCACCGCCGTCCACCTGATGAACACCGACGTCATCCCGACCTTCGAGAAACACGGGGCCAGGATCGACGACACCGCGTTGTCAGACAATGGCCGCGAATTCTGCGGTCGGCCCGATCAACACCCCTAGGAGCTGTTCCTGCAACTCGAAGAGATCGAGCATCGCACCACCAGGCTCAAACGACCGCAGTCCAACAGCATCGCCGAACGGCTGCATCGCACACTGCTCGACGAGCACGTCCGCGTCGAAGGGCGGCGCACCTAACTCGAAACCATCGAGGAGATGCAGACCGCTCTCGACAGCTACATGGAGGGCTACAATCAGCGCAGGCCGCACCAGGGTCGCGGCATGAATGGCAGAACACCCGCGATCGCCTTCGTCGAAGATATGCCAAACCGTTACAGCAAAAGGAGAACAAGCGAACCGAAAAGAAACCGACCAAACAAGCCGCCTGACGCCACCCGCTCATCGCGACATTGTCAGCCGATTACCGTCTGTGTGCAATTGATTCATAGTCGACACCGTGTGAATCGTAAGCGTGTGCGCGGCAGTAATATTCGTGCTTGAGAACTTTTTTGGACGCGCCAACTTTCTTGATCATGACCACCTCGATTCCCACTGGCACTGTCTTCTTGCATTCCTGGCACTGGACAGTCTCACAGAGATAGACATTTTGGGTAATGTTGGGATCGATATTTGATACTTTGCCCAATAGTTCACGCATCACTCTGCTCCTGGTGTCTACCGTTATTTGGCTCAGAGAATAGTCTATTTTTGTGCCACGAACCTTAATGTTCATTCAAAGCGAACCAAGTGCGAATTGTGGTTCAGTGAGTGAATGTTACCAGCTATCGGCTAATCATTGCTTGGGGTGTGTGCTCATAAAACATGCCTTAAACATGCATTAACCATGCATCGACTCATCCGCCGGAATCAAAAATTCACCAGCGCGATCGCCATGTCCGGCGACCCGGGGTCAGAAAAAAGTTCTGAATAGTGTGAGTTGGGAGAACATTTGGCCGCAGGCTTGCGACAGTAGTTGGCTGCAAGCGTCGGTGCAAAATCCATTTAACAAGAAAACATCCAACGCAATCAGTACTCCTCCGCATCCGATAATGTGCTTTAGTGCGCGCATGTGACCAACATTGGAAAGGCGATTGCTAGCGTGGCTTATACAATGGCGATGTTGATCTCTTGCTAAGAAATTCGCTAAAGTTTTTGGCTTGTCTCTTGAGATGGCCTCCGAACTGACCGGACACGGTCTCCCACTTTGTGAGGCATACGATCGTGTCTATGACCAATCCTTCAGATCGCATTGAAGTCATCACCTCAGTTCAGCGGCGCCGGCGCTAGTCGGCAACTGCATCGGCTGCTCGGCAAGAAGACGCTGGAGGCGGAGATCCTCAAACAAGCGCTCGAACACGCCACGGGCTAAAAAACGTATCGCGCGCCCCTTCGCAAGTGGTTTCCTTACGGTAGTCTGATCAATCTGCGTCAACATATCCGGTCTCGGAGACATCCCCGGCCAAGATGGAGATCCGTGCGTCCTGGCGGCCGTATTGCAGTGGACGAGCCGAACCGACGCTGGTGCTCGGACGGCTTCGAGATCGGCTGCCACAATGGCGAGAAGGTGCAGGTCGCCTTCGCCCTCGACTGCTGTGACCGAGAGGCCATGAGCTTCCCGGCCACGACGGGCGGCATCTCTGGTGACGACATCCGCGACCTCATGCTGGAGGCTGTCGAGCACCGCTTCGACCTGGTCAACTGTCTGCCGATTACGGAATGGCTCTCGGACAATGGTAGCTGCGGCATCGCCGGCCGAGACCCGCGGATTTGCCTGCGAGATCGGGCTGGAGCCGAGGACGACACCGGTTGAAAGCCCGCAGAACAACGGCATGGCTGAAGCCTTCGTTCGCGCTATCAAGCGCGGCTATGTTCGCGTCAGCCCCTGGCCAGATGCAAGGACCGTCATAAACCAGCTGTCAGACTGGATCACCCATTACAACGAGGTTCACCCGCACAAGGCGCTCGGATATCGTTCACCCCAGGAGTTCATCGCAGCTCGCGCAATTCCCTGACCGTGTCCGGTTATTCGGGGGCAACAACACCTCTGGAAGGGTAACGCTAGTCAGCGAGCCACATCGGCAGTTCTAGTGCCGACTATATGTGTACACCCCCCTAACACTACTTTGGCAGTTTTGAGGGGCATAAAATTCCCAAATCAGTTTTTCTGTTGCAAGGTTGGGCGCCTTCAGGCCGCAAAACCTTGCAATCTCAATACCACTGAAATCAGCAAAAAACCGATTTGCATTCAGCCGCTTAGCCCACGACAACGACGCCGCTTGAAAGGCCCAGCAGCAAGCGATCGCGGGTCAGGGGCTCGACTGCGGAGCCCGCTAGACCTCAACTCAAAGGATCCTTCCTGAGACACAACAGTGGCGATCCTGGCCGGCTGCAAGCCAGTAATCACGCCCCTACAGCAGCTTAGCGGCATTTGCTATCCATTACCGCCCACTTGCATTTACAGTTAAAGAACGCGGTTAACGCCTGCTTAACACCTTGCTGCCATCGTCCTTAGCAACCGAATCGTTCGCCCCGAGTCAGGCGAACACCGGATCTGAGTGAGGACAATAGCATGCCCGGCAGCCGCCTTTGGATTTCGTCATTGATGGCCATTTGCTTGTTTGCAGCCACCACCGCTCGCGCCGCAGATTATTTGCCACCGCCATCCCAACCGTGTTGTGGCGGCAGCTGGAATTCCAACCAATGGGGCGGTTTTTATTTCGGCGGCCAATTTGGCTATTCGTACCTCAACTCTGATTTCAGTGACGCTTGGAACACAGGGAATGTCCTGTCAAGCAGCGTCGACAGCAACGATTATTCCTTCGGGGGTTTCGTGGGCTACAACTCCGCAGTGTGGGATCCGCAACTAGTGCTGGGGATCGAACTCGGTTATGATAAGCCATCTTCCTTGGAAACTACTGCGGCCGATTCAAACCCCGTGATAGCATCGTACAAACTCGAAGATTATTTGACCTTGCGAGGGCGGGCCGGTTATGCGTTCGGCTCGTTTTTGCCTTATGCGGTGCTAGGCGCGGCCGTCGGCCGGGTTAACTATTCTATTACCGATGCCACGGGGCTCGTTACCGGCCAGGATAACACATTCCCTGTCGGTTTGGTCCTCGGCTTAGGGATGGACGTATCAGTGCTCCCGAATGTGTTTCTCCGCGGCGAGTGGGAGCAGGTCATCTTTTCACCTGAGGGTGGGATCAGGAGCAATATCAACACAGCCCGTGTGGGAATTGGCTTCCGCTTCTAAGTAATGAACGGATGGCACGGGTCGCATGATGCGCTTGGCAAGTCTCATGCGCTCTGCCTTCAACGCAGACTATATTGGCACATGGGCGGTCCTCAATTCTGATGGTCGCTGTTTCCCCCAAACCGGAGGTTCGCTTTTCCGTCGTTTTTATGGGCTAAGCGTGCCTCGGTCAGAATTTGGTCAGCAGTCCGCGATTTATGGTAAACGGTGTTTCGACGGTACCTTCCAATTCGACGGGCTAGGCGGGATGGTCGATCTCTGAACCGGAGATCGGCTTGTGTCTAAGCTTGACGATATGGTTGAGCCGGAGACGACTTGCGTCCATCGACTGGAAGTGATCAGCGGGACGGGGCACCGGCGGAGCTTCTCGGATGACTTCAAGGCGCGGGTGGTGGAGGAGACGCTCGCGCCGGACGCCGTGGTCTCGCAGATCGCTTGCCGGCATGGCCTCACGCCACAGCAAGTGTTCACTTGACGCAGGCAGGCCCGCGAGGCGTCGTCTGGCCAGAGCAATGCTGAGGTGCCGATGTTCGTGCCGGCGGTGGTCGAGGCGGCACCGTCGTCTGCCGTGGCCAAGCGAGCAAGAAAAACGGACCGCAGGCGCCACCAAGCTGCTCGCCAGCGAGACGACGGCACCGGTGCTCGATCCCGGGCGCGGGCGCACCAAGACCGGCCAGCTCTGGGCCTACGCCCGGGACGACCGGCCCTGGGGCGGCACCGATCCGCCGGGCGTCGCCTATGTCTACGCACCCGATCGCAAAGCCGAACGGCCGAGCGCCCATCTCGCCGGCTTTAAGGGCATCCTCCAGGTCGACGGCTATGGCCGGCTACCGGCCGCTCGCCGAGCGTGGCGACATCGAGCTCGCCTTCTGCTGGGCGCATGTCCGGCGGCGCTTTTACGAACTCGCCGCGGCCGGCCCGGCGCCGATCGCCAGCGAGGCGCTGGAGCGCATCGCCAAACTGTACGCCATCGAGAGCGGCATTCGCGGCCGCGACGCCGAGGATAGACGCGCAGTTCGCCAGGAGCAGGCCAAGCCGCTCATTGACGATCTGGAATCCTGGCTGCGCGCCAAGCTGGAACTCATCAGCCAGAAAACCAAGCTCGCGGAAGCGATCCGCTACGCCTTGTCGCGATGGGCCGGTCTGACCCGCTACGTCGACGACGGCCGCATCGAAATCGACAGCAACTCCGTCGAGCGCTCCATTCGTCCGATCGCGCTGAACCGCAAGAATGCTCTCTTCGCCGGCTTCGATGGCGGCGGCGAGCATTGGCCGATCATCGCGTCGCTGATCGAGACCTGCAAACTCAACGGCATCAACCCGCAGGCCTACCTGACCGACGTCATCATCCGGATCGTCAACGGTCACCCCAACAACCGTATCGGTGAGCTGTTGCCCTGGGCCTATGCCGCGGCACCGGCACTCAAGGACGTGGCCTGAAGACAGCGGTTACAGAGCATCGACCCGCTTAGGGGAAACACCCGGTAGCCGAGACGGGAATAGTGAGCTGCGTTAGACCAAGATCCATTACGTAATTTAGCGATGCGCTCAGCGACGGGCCACCACAACTCCCCGATGCGGTATATTGAAAATTGGGCGCAGTGCCAGGCCCAAAATAATGGCTCTTGGTATAGGCGATGGTGGTCGACGCATCGGTGCACACCGTGGTTTTAACTGAAGCGCATCGCGCACCTTCTTCCACGGCATAATGCAAGCTGCCGACTGTAAATAATCCAATGCACATATATATGAGCCCAATAACGAGGATAAAAAAGACCGGCGCAACGAGGGCAAATTCAACCGCCGTCGTCCCGCGTTCGTCATTCCATGCATAAGTTCGTTTGCACATGTCAATTCAACCGCATCATGGCTGTTCTTACGATTGGCGTTGTGAAGGCGCCGGCGACACTGATGCCGCCGAATAGCGGCGTATAGGTATACGTCGTTTGTATTTTAACGTAGTCTGCGGGCTGATAAGTGGTTCCCACTGCAGAACAATCGGCCGGCTTTGTACTATAGTCGCTGACGTACTGAAGCACACCGGAACTATCTACGCAGTACCATCCTTCGGTTGGATAGCCTGTCTGCAAGGAAACCTGTGTACCTAGCGAAGTACTCTGTATTGCGTTTTGAACCGCGGTTAAAAAACCAGAGCAATTTGTTGTGGCCGGTAGTTGATCCAGGCCGCAGTGCTGCCAAGCGGCTTGGGCGCCCATTTCGGTTGCGTTCTCAACCTGCATTCTCTTGTAGATATAGATTGAAACATCAGCGGTGTTTAACACGGCAACCGAAATGAACCCAACGAACAATGCAAATTCGATAGCGGCCACGCCCCTACGATCTGCGCGTATTGCGTTGACCTTGACAGCTAGTTTCCTGACCATGGCGATGAAGGCTTTTGCTGGCGTCGACATGTTCTTCCCACCTCAAAAGACCAAATGGCCTCGGTCAACAATACTTGTGTGGGGCTGATCTAGTCCCTGCAAATTGCAGCCGGAACCAGTGGGGGTTTGCTGATAAATGTTCATCGTTCCATTGATCAAGATGGTACCCGCAACCATCACGAAACAATCTGCGCCGTTCGTTGCCTGGGAGACATCACCGCTAACCGTGAGGTCCGCATTTGGGAAGTAAACGCCGCCGGAAATAAGCCATACGGGGTTGTTGCCAGCGTATGTAAAATCAATAGACGTCGACCAGGTGAGCCCCGGGTCCTGGTAGAGGGCTATGCCTGGGAAAGGCGCCGAGGTACCTTTTGGTGACGAGATATCGAGCGTACCGGGTGTGCCATTATTCGTATCGGTCGGGAAATGCTCGCAATTTAGTGTTTGGCAGGTCGTGTCATCACCAGTAAAAACGAGGCTCAGACCCGAATTGGGAGCTTCAGTCAGTGTATGGCCTCTAACGTCCAGCCTTCCGTTGTAAATGAGAATAGAAGCGCCAATTTGGTCACCGGAGGTATCAATAGTCGTATCGCCGGTGAGCGTCACGTCCCCACAAAAGGTGTATATGTGTTTAACAGGATCGTAATACGTAGCAGCGGCCTGCAGGTCCGCCAACGACATGGTACCCGACCATTTATTTGATGGAGGCAGGGTGGATATGGCGTTAGGGCCAGGTCCCTTTCCTTCTTGCGGAAAAGTATCCTTCGCTGTTCCTTTCGAGGGGCACGCGGTTGCTTCTGGCGGAATATTTGAAGCCAAGTACGCATAAGGGTCGCTCACAGGTGGCACGCCTGACCTCTGATTCAATCCACAATCGATATTTGTCCCTGCGGCCAGACCCCAGACGGCATTAAGATCAGAGCCATTGCAGTTGTTGTCGGAATTCGACATGATGGTGCAACCTGAAAGATCCGAATTCGGTGCGCCATTGGTGGTGATATCCGTTCCGCTTGTGTCAAGCCCCAACAGGCAGATCGGCACTGTTATGGTATCGTTTTCAGCAATCGCGGTGCTGGTTATGCGTTTCTTCCCCGAACCATTACCAGTAAAACCTATGACCTGAGACAAATAGAGCGGCACAACGCTAGAAATTGTCACCCGGTAGCAGTTAGTTTTCCCGTTGGGGCATGTGACGTTATTGGATGCCGTTACTGTGACGTTATTGCTGCCGTCGACATAGCCAAAATGTGCCGCAACGGCTTTGGCCTCGACATCGTAACTAGGACTGTTATTGCTTGCCGCTGAAATCGCCGCTTCGTCGGCCGCGTTCTGCATCGAGCGGCCTCGCATATACCAGTGTGAAACTTCGAACCCGAGGGCCAAACTGCCCATCAGCACAGGAAGCAGCACAGCCATTAATATCGCAAAGGAGCCGCGTTGATCCGCCCGCAGGCGAGCCAAGCTATCAGCTAACCTCGAAATGATGTTGGATCGCGAAAGTTTGCGTGTCATGTTGGATCACTCGCGGTTGTAGATTGTTTGTACCCACAAATAGTCTAAGGGCTCAAAAACATCTTCAGTTGGAATCGACAAACAATTTTAGCAATGCTTTAAGTGTACAGGGAGGGTAATCGGCTGCAGTGCCGCAGTTGAGCGATGGTTAGAGTCTTGCGGTCCGCGCCCAGTTCTTCAGTGCCTACTGTCAGGCGATTACGATTTCAGGACGCTGTGAATGCTACGAAATCGCCGTCGCCAACGCCGCCGTAGGCTAACACTATGCAACTCCATCAACATGCACCTCTACCGATGATCGAGTGGCAGCGCGGTATAATGTCTCAAACGGCCCGATGCTGTTGGCGGCGCTGGCTGAACGTGGCATTCCGGCTGCGCGAGGGCGCGAAGGACTCTAAAGAGCTAATGGCCATTGTGGCGGACCATGATAACACGCGCGTGCCGGTAAATGCTCGCTCGAGCTTCATGGTTGTGGCGGCGCAACTTCGGGCGTTGCAGGCGCTGATCGGATCAATCGAGAAGCGGATCACTAAACAGCATCGCGTGAACGAGGCAAGCCAGCGGAGAGCATCCCGAGAATCGGTGTTATTGGGGCCACTGCGATAGGCGCGACCGCGGTGGACCCTAAAGTATTTCGATCGGGTCGTGACTTTGCTTTCGGGGTCGGGCTGGTGCCACGAGAAGATCAACCGGCGGAAAGTACAAGCTCGGGCCAATCTTGAAACAGGGCGATCGCTATTTGCGACGCATTCTGTTGGTGAGCCTGCGCGTGGTGAAACTCGCACGACAGACGCCGGAGGAGTATACCCGGCTCACACAGCTTCTCGCCCGACGACCGTTAAAGGTGTTGCGGTCGCGTTTGCCAACAAGATGGCGCGCATGGCCTGGGCGCTACTGGCCGAGGGCAGAACCTATCGAGCGCCTCGGATCGCGGCGGCGCAAGAAGGAGCTCGGCCGGAGGATGAGGTTGCTTCGTAAGCCTCCGGTGAAGCTTTCAATTACCCACAAGTTTTGCTCCTGATAGAGCGCCAAATTCGATGTCGGAGAGTCGCGCCAAGCCGCGCCACATGACCATGTTTCCGGGGGGGCCATCACTGGCGCGCGCAA
>JARRNI010000127.1:0-9632 GCA_037385125.1 Pseudolabrys sp. | reverse complement strand
CAGGACATCGGCGACGACAAGCAGGCGCTCGAGGTCTACCGCCGGGCGCTGGCGGTCTATCCGCGGCTGGAACGGGTGCCGGAGATCGTCAAGAAGCTGAAGGAAAAGGTCGAGGGCCGCGATATCTGAGCCCCCTTTTGCGTGCGCGGCGCCGGCCGCAGAAATGTTCCCGTCGCTTGCCTCGACCCCGCCTTGACCCTTATCAAGGCCGATGCCGGCATAGTCAGCCAGATATTGGTCCTGACACTCTTCAAGGCGCGCGTTCATGGTGGATTCGAGGTCCGACGCTGACAGCCGATCGATGCCGGCCGAGGCCGGCAAGGCGGCTCCTGTCAAGCGGGCCGATGCCACGTCCGCTCATGTCATCGTGCTCGCCAACGAGAAGGGCGGCACCGGCAAGTCGACCATCGCAGGGCACATCGCCGTCGCCTTGTTGAAGTCCGGTCAGCGCGTCGCCACCATCGATCTCGACCCGACCAAGCGGACGCTTACCCATTTCGTCGCGGATCGGCGCGCGTGGGCCCGGCACCGCGGCATCGAGCTGGAAATTCCCGATCATATCTGCATCGCGGAAGCCAAGGGCGCCCGGCGCGACCTCGACGAGGATACCGATCGCGATACGCTGATCAGGGGGGTGAGCGCGGTCGAGCACGACCACGATTTTCTCGTCATCGATACGCCGCCCGCCGACAGCTATCTGATGTGGCTGGCGCTGGGCATGGCCGACACGCTGGTTATGCCGCTGAACGACAGCTTCGTCGATTTCGACGCGCTCGGAGTGGTCGATCCGGTCGGCTACGGGCTGATCGAGCCGAGCGCCTATACCCGTATGATCTGCGACGAGCGTCACGCCCGGCGCAAATTCAAGCACGACGATATCGATTGGATCGCGCTGCGAAACCGCTTCGCCAACGCGAGCCCGAGCCGCCCGGACCGCGTCGCCAAGGCGCTCGACGAGCTGGCGCTGCATGTCGGCTTCCGCTGGCTCGACGGCTTGAGCGAGCGCGCCATCTACCGCGAGTTCATGCCGCACGGCTTGACCGTGCTCGACGAGATCGGCGACGGCCCGCTCGGCGAGCGTCACAAGCGCTCGCTTGAGGGCGCCCGGCAGGAGATGCAGTCCTTGATGGACACGTTGAATCTACCAATCAACGAGAAAGGCCGGCAGCATTGGGCCGCGCGCGCCGAATGGTTCGCCACCCGCGACAAAAGGCTCAAGCTCGATGAAGTCGTCAACGGCGCCTGAATGCCGGCCGGTCGCGGCTTGTAAATCTTCTTCGATGTAAATTCGATTGCCGACGGTCTATCGATTGCCGGGGTCGCGGCAGGTTGGCCATCCAGGCCGATAAAAAAACTTGTTATCGTGGCTGCGAATGGCCATGACGAAATGAGAATCAAGAATTGCCGCGGTTGGTATCAGTCTTCCGTCAGCCCCGCCCCCACATAGGCAATGCGCAGCATGTTGGTCGCGCCCGGCGTGCCGAAGGGCACGCCGGCGACCGTGATGATGCGCTGGCCGGAGCGGGCGAAGCCTTCGCGGAAGGCGATGCGGCAGGCGCGGTCGACCATATCGTCCTGGTCGCGCGCATCTTCCGTCACCACGCAGTGCACGCCCCACACCACCGCGAGCTTGCGGCCGGTGGCAATATTGGGCGAGACCGCCACGATTGGCGGGCGCGGGCGCTCGCGCGCGACCCGTAAGCCCGTCGAGCCCGAGGAGGTCCAGCACACCACTGCGGCGAGATCGAGCGTGTCGGCGATGTGGCGGGCGGCGTCGGCGATGGCGTCGGCGCCGGTCGCCTCCGGCTCGGCACGCTGCGCATTAATGATGCCGCGGTAGACCTTTTCGCTTTCCACTTCCTCCGCGATGCGGCTCATGGTGGTCACCGCCTCGACCGGATACTTGCCGGCCGCCGATTCCGCCGACAGCATCACGGCGTCGGCGCCCTCGAAGATGGCGGTGGCCACGTCGGAGACTTCCGCGCGCGTCGGCACCGGCGAATTAATCATCGATTCCAGCATTTGGGTGGCCACCACCACCGGCTTGCCGGTGACGCGGCCGAGCCTGGTCATCTGCTTCTGCACGCCCGGCACCTTCTCCAGCGGCATTTCCACGCCGAGATCGCCGCGCGCCACCATCAGCGCGTCGGACTGGTCCATGATCTCGTCGAGGCGGGTGACCGCCTGCGGCTTCTCGATCTTGGCCATGACCGCCGCGTGTCCGCGCGTGATCTTCTTGGCTTCGGCGATATCCTCCGGCCGCTGGATGAACGACAGCGCCACCCAATCGATGCCCTCATGCAGCGCCGCCTCGAGATCGGACAGATCCTTGTGGGTCAGCGCCGAGGTCGGAATGGTGGTGTGCGGCAGGCTCACGCCCTTGCGGTCGGCCAGGCGTCCGCCGACGTCGACGCGAGTCACCATGCGGTTCGAGTAGCTCTCTACAATCGTGAGCCGCACCTTGCCGTCGTTGATCAGCAAAGTGTGGCCGGGCTCCGCCGCCATGAAGATTTCCGGATGCGGCAAGTAGGCGCGGGTGGCGTCGCCCGGGGCCGGGTCGGAATCGAGCACGAACCCGTCACCCTTGCCCACCATGGCTTGGCCGCCGATGAAGGTGCCGAGCCTGAGCTTGGGGCCCTGCAGGTCGACCAGGATGCCGATCGGTCGGCCGGTCTGCTGCTCGATGCCGCGGATCGTCGCCACCATGTCGCGCATGCGGTTTTGGCTCGAGTGGCTCATATTGATGCGGAACACATCGACGCCGGCCTCGAACAGCCGCGCGATCATGTCGGTGCTGGACGAGGCGGGCCCGAGCGTGGCGACGATCTTGGTGCGGCGCAGGCGTCTCATTTCTTGCTGCCTTTGCCGGTTGCGGGCGGCGGCTGCTCCGCCGCCGGATGCTGCGGGGCAGGGGGACTGCGCGAGGCCGCCGGCGGTGCAGTCTCGGCGGTGTCGGTGAGCTGCACCGTCCATGAGCGCTGCTCGCCGGTGTCGACCTCGAAGAAGCCGGTGCGGTCATAGCCGCGCGCGAGGCAATTGTGAATGCCGCGAATGGTGAATTCCTTCTCGCGCGAGCACATATAGGCGTGGCCGGACCATTCGCCGCCGCGGTCATAATCTACTGCATAAATGTAATAGTAGCGTGCAACCAGCGTGCCGCGCAGCAGCGTTTCGCAGGTGCGCGGGTTCACGTTCCACCACCCCTCCGTGGTCCAGCCCTCGGCGTCCTTGTAGCCCAGCGCGACGCCTACCCGGCTGCCGGTGTTGTTGCACAGGCGGAAATCGGCTTTGGCCGGCAGCGACGACAATCCCAGCAAAAACACCGCCACGATCGCGGCAAGGGGTGTCCAGCGCCTGGCGGCGATCGGAGACAAGAGGGTCACGATGCTTCGATGTCGGAACGCTTAACGGTTGTCGCGTGATCGCTTACGGCCTGTCAACGACGATGGCGCGGAAGTCGTTCACATTGGTGAAGGTCGGCCCCGGCGTCAGGAGATCGCCGAGCCGGGCGAAAAAGCCTGTGGAATCATTGTCTTCGAGAAAGGCGGCAGGATCGAGGCCGGCGGCCCTGGCGCGTGCGGCCGTCTCGCCGTCGACCAGCGCACCGGCCGGATCGGTGGCCAGCCCCGCGCCCCCGTCGGTTCCGTCGGTATCGCCGGCGAGGGCTGCGACCGCCGGCATGCCGGCAAGCGCAACCGCCAGCGCCAGCGCGTATTCCTGGTTGGGGCCGCCGCGGCCGTGGCCGCGGATGGTGACGGTGAGTTCGCCGCCCGACAGAATGACCGCGCGCCGGTCTTGCGCGCGCAAGCTCCGCGCAAGCCGGGCATGCTCGGCTGCCACCGCGCGCGCCTCGCCCTCGACGCGGTCGCCCAGCGACACGCATTCATAACCGGCCGCCCGCACGGCGGCTTCGGCGGCGCGCAAGCTGTCGGCCGGCCGCGCCGCCAGCACAAAACGGCTGTCGGCGAATACCGCGTCACCCGGCTTCGGCGTTTCGTTGCCGGCGTCGTTAAGCGCGAGGGCGACGCTTGCCGGAACATCGAGGCCGTATTTGGCGACGATCGCGCGCGCATCGTTGAGCGTCGAGGGATCGGGAACCGTGGGCCCGGAACCGATCACGGCGGGATCGTCGCCCGGCACGTCGGAGATGGCGATGGTGACGAGCTGCGCCGGATGGGCGTGGCGGGCCAGCCGCCCGCCCTTGATGCGCGAGAGATGTTTGCGCAGGCAATTGATCTCGCCGATATGCGCGCCCGAGCGCAACAGCGCGCGCGTCACCGCCTGCTTGTCCGCGAAGCTGACGCCCGCGGCCGGCGCGGTCCAGTTGGCGGAGGCGCCGCCCGAGATCAGCACCAGCACCAGATCGTCGGCGGTGGCGGAGTCCGCCAGTTCGAGCGCGCGGTCGGCCGCTTTCAGTCCGGCAGCGTCGGGGATGGGATGGCCGGCCCCGACCATCTCGACCCGGCGCGTCGGCCGCCCATAGCCGTGACGCGCGACCGCGACGCCGGTCAGCCGCTCCGGCGCCAGCTGGCTACGGTCGAGATAGAAGCCTTCCGCTGCTTCGGCCATGGCGCCGGCCGCCTTGCCGGCGGCGAGCAGGATCACGTGGCCCGCAGGCGGATTGGGCAGCAGCGGCGGCAGACAATTGGCCGGATGGGCGGCGGCTACCGCAGTGCGGTACAAGTCTGCAAGAAATTCGCGCAAGGATTTCACGATTCTGTACCTGTCCAGTCCTGCTAAAATCTGCTTATAATTGGTTTGAACTAAAACTACTCGTTCCGTCGACTGCAAGACGGATCGAAATGATGTCCTTGCCGCCGCCCGCAGATGTGTGGAGCGGCCAATAAGTGGCGCGGGCTCAACCGTGCTTTCAATAACAACCGACCTCTCGTGGGAGAGAAACGCATGGCTATTTCATTTACGATCAATGGCAAGCCGACGCATGTCGACGCCGAGCCCGACACGCCGCTGCTTTGGGTGGTGCGCGATCACCTGCAGCTCACCGGCACGAAATTCGGCTGCGGCGCCGGCCTGTGCGGGGCCTGCACCGTGCATCTCGACGGCAAGGCGGTGCGCTCGTGCCAGACGCCCGTCTCGCATGCCGTCGGCAAGAAAGTCACCACCATCGAAGGCCTGTCGGCGGACGGCATGAGCCATCCGCTTCAGAAGGCCTGGGTGGAAGAGCAGGTGCCGCAATGCGGCTACTGCCAGTCCGGCCAGATCATGCAGGCCGCCGAACTGCTGGCGACCAACAAGAAGCCGACGCGCGATGAGATCGTCGCCCACATGAACGGCAACATCTGCCGCTGCGGCACCTACACCCGCATCATCGAGGCCATCCAGAAAGCAGCGGGGGCCTGACCATGACGACGCACATTCAAAAGCTTTCGCGCCGCAGCTTCCTGGTCTCTTCCGGCGCTGCCGGCATCGCCGTCACCTTCGGCACGCTCGACAACATCCTGCCGGCCGAGGCCGCGGCCGACTTCACGGCCAATGCCTGGGTCTCCATCGGTCCCGACGGCATCGCCACAATCATGTCGCCGGCGGTCGAAATGGGCCAGGGCACCCTGACCGCCCTGCCGGCCTGTCTGGCCGAGGACCTCAACGCCGACTGGGCCAAGGTGCATTCGCAGACGGCGCCCGACAACGAGAAGCTCTACGGCAATCCGAAATTCCACGGCCATATGGTCACCGTGGCGAGCAAGGCCGTGGACGGCTATTTCGAGGTCATGCGGCTGGCCGGCGCGCAGGCGCGCAAGATCCTCGTGGCCAATGCCGCGCGCATCTTGAAAGTGCCGGAGTCGGAGCTGACGACCGAAATGAGCACGGTCGTGCACAAGAAGTCCGGCCGCAAGCTCGGCTACGGTGATATCGCCAAGCAGGCGAAGATGCCGGACCCGATGCCGAAGGCGACCAAGGCCGACCTCAAGCCGGTCAGCCAGTTCCGCTATATCGGCAAGGACCTGGCGCGGGTCGATATCCCGCTCAAGGTCAACGGCTCGGCCAAATACGGCCTCGATACGCAGTTGCCCGGCATGGTCTATGCCTCGGTGCTGCACGCGCCGGTGCAGGGCGAGAAGGCCGCCAAGATCGACGACAAGGCCGCCAAGGCGGTCAAAGGCGTCATGAGCGTGCATTCGCTGCCGAACGGCGTGGCCGTGGTCGGCAAGACGCTGGAAGCCACGATGAAGGGCAAGGCGGCGCTCAAGGTCACCTGGACCAAGAGCGCGAAGGCGCGCAAGTGGAGCAACGATACGCTTGCCGCCAAATACACGAAGATCGCCGGCGACTGGTCGCACAAGAGCGTCGACATGCTCAAGAACGGCGATGCCGACGGCGCCATCGGCAAGGCCAAGAAAGTGCTGGCCGCCGATTTCGTCAACGACCACGTGGCGCATTGCGCCATGGAGCCGTTGAACGCGACCTCGCTGGTCAAGGACGGCAACGTGCACCTGTGGACCTCGAACCAGTCCGTCATCGACATGGAGCTGGCCGGCTCGATCGCCGCCGGCACCAAGCCGAACATGGTGAAGGTCGAGCGACCGTTCCTCGGCGGCGGCTTCGGCCGGCGCACCGACTGGGACGCGGCGTTCGAAGCCACGCTGCTCGCCAAGCAGATGCCCGGCACGCCGGTCAAGGTGGTGTGGAGCCGCCAGGACGACGTCATGCGCGACATGTACCGTCCGTTCGCGGGCCAGCGCATCGAAGTCGGTCTCGACGAAAACAACAACGTCGTCGGCTGGCGCCACCGCATCGTGGCGGCGTCGTACCTTGCCCGCGGCATCCCGCCGCTGTTCAAGGCGCTCAAGGGCAAGGACCCGGTCTCGGCGGGCAACGGCGACTTCCGCTATGCCGTGCCGGCGCAGCGGGTCGACTATGTCCGTGCCCAGGACGGCTTCCAGGTCGGGGCCTGGCGCGGCATCTCGGCCGGCTACACCAAGTTCGCAATCGAGAGCATGGTCGACGAACTCGCCGACACCAAGGGCGTCGATCCGCTCGAGCTGCGCATCTCGCTTCTGAAGGGTCATCCTCGCGCGATCGCGGTGCTCAAGGCGGTCGCCGAGATGGCGAACTGGAAGCAGAAGCGGCCGGACGGGCGGGCGATCGGGCTCGGCTATTCCGACGCGCTCGAGACCCACACCGCGGCGGTAGCCGAGGTCTCGCTCGACTCGAAGACCGGGCAGATCAAGGTCCACCATCTGTGGGCGGCGGTCGATCCGGGCATCGCGGTGCAGCCGAAGAACGTGATGGCGCAGATGGAAGGTGCCATGCTGTTCGGCCTCGGCGCGGCGCTCAAGGAGCAGATTCACCTCAAGGATGGCGTGCCGCAGGAGTCGAACTTCGACGGCTATCACGTCAACCGCATGGCCGACGTGCCGCCGATCGAGGTGAAGGTGATCTCGACCAACAACCGGCCGACCGGCATCGGCGAGGCCGGCGTGCCGGTGGTGGCGCCGGCGATCGCCAACGCGGTCGCCCGGCTCACCGGCGGCAAGCGGCTGCGCCAACTGCCGATGACGCCAAAACGCGTCAAGCAGGCGCTGCGCGGCGCCTGACCGCGGCCTGACAGCCAAGCACGGCCCCGCCGGCTCATGGCCGGCGGGGCTTTTTCTTGGCCGGTTTTGGCCAGTGGAAATGGCGCGCGCGGCGCACTATGTTGAATGCGGTATCGTAAGGAGCACCGGCCATGGACTCGAAGACCCGCACCGAATTGGAAGCCGCCGTCTACCGGCGCCTGGTCGATCACCTGCGTAGCCGCACCGACGTGCAGAACATCGACATGATGAATCTCGCCGGCTTCTGCCGCAACTGCCTGTCGAACTGGATGAAGGACGCCGCCGATGCCCACGGCATCGCGATGACCAAGGACGAAAGCCGCGAGATCGTCTACGGCATGCCCTACGACGAGTGGCGCAAGAAATACCAGAAGGAAGCCTCGCCGGAGCAGAAGGCGGCGTTTGAAAACGCCAGGCCGCAGCATTAGCGCGGCAGCCGCTTAATTCCCGCGCGCACCGGAGTTAAGCGTCACCGATCATCTCGAGCGGCAAGCGTTTTTTACCATCGCTGTGAACAGCGTGGATGACCGCGTACTCGGCTTGACCTGAGGCCGCCGGACTCCGAATGCTCTCCCTGGGCGCATGATCCCGATTGAGCCCGTCCCCGCCTTCGGCGGTGCCGGCGATCTTCGGACGAGGTCTTGCGCCACCGAATTCGTGTGAAGGAGACGTCGATGTCCGCCAGCGCCGCAGCCGAAAAAGAAGAACAACCGGAAACCCGCTTCGCCAAGGATCAGCTCAAAGCCATCATCGAGCGCATCGAGCGGCTCGAGGAGGAGAAGAAGGCGACCAGCGACGACATCCGCGACGTCTATGCCGAGGCCAAGGGCAACGGCTTCGATGTCAAGGCGCTGCGCTCCATCGTGCGGCTGCGCAAAATGGACACCGACGAGCGCCGTGAGCAGCAGGAAGTGCTGGAGACCTACATGCACGCGCTGGGGATGCTGCAGTAATCTCCTGGCTGTCATCGCCCGCGAAAGCGGGCGATCCGGTAATCACCGATATCATTGTGAATACTCGATGCTCCGCCTTCGCGAGGCATGACGCCGAGCTTCTGAATTCAGTCACGAAGGTGGCGGTGGCCAGGAACACCACCGCGTGGCCGGTGAAGCGGCTGGTCACCATGCCGAACGACGGATCGGCCGAGAAGCTCGTCATCACCGCCTGCTCCGGCTTGTGCAGCACCGCGCTCATCCATTTCGGATCGACCTTGGCGAGCCGGGTAGCGGTCATGTAGTCGCTCACGTTCGGCGTCAGCAGGGTGGCGCGCAGCCAGGGGCTGTCGCCGTGCGTGCCGCCGCTGATGATCGGCGTCTTCGTCGCGATGGTGGCGTTGCCGCCGGCCGGCGTCACGGTGGCCGCGGGCGGCGGCGGTACGATTGCGCCCATGGGACGCACGCGCTTGATGGCGGCCAGATCGCTCTCGTCTGCGTAAGCGAGCGCGGTGTTGGCGGCGCTGCCGGTCGCGGCCGGATCGGTGGCGGCGACGTTAAATGGTGTATCGGCCGCGTGCGCGCTGCTGAAGACGCCGCCCCAGATATTGCGGCTGTCGGCCTTGCCGCCGACGAGCGAAGCGGTCTGCACCGGTTCGGCGGCCGGCTTGCGCTTGGCATGCGCCGTCACCATGGTCCGCGGCCGTCCCGGCGGCAGCGGCACGGGGCGGTCGTGGTGCGCCGGCTTGGCGGCGGCCGTCGCCGGCGCCCTCAGGCTGGCAAGCCGCATCGGCGCTTTGGGCGCCTGCCGGCTGGCCGGCGACAACATGCTGTCGGCGCTATACGCCTCGGTATTGCCGGAGCCGGTCAGGCTGGCCAGCACAGTGCGGGCGGTGCCCGGATGCGCGGCGATTAGTTCGGCCTCGCGCACCTGGCCCTCGGTGATCACGCCGGCGGCGCGGGCTGCGTCGAGCGAGCGCCGGTTCGGCGCGTTGCCGCGGCGTTCGACTGCGGCGAGCGCGGCCGCATAGCCGAGCAGCGGCTTGCCGTCGGACGGGATGTGTACGGTGCGGCCGTGGGGAAAGATCTTCTTCAGGCTACTGCGCGCGATGGCCGGCCAGTGCCGCACATGGCCCACGTCCAT
>JARRNI010000126.1:0-13538 GCA_037385125.1 Pseudolabrys sp. | reverse complement strand
CGGCTGGTCGGGGTGATGGTCTTGCGCGGGGTCGTGCGCATGACCGTGGCCGTGATGGCCGTGCGGCTCGGCATAGGCCTCTTCCGCCAGCCATTTCTTCACGTCGGGGATTTTCCGCTTTGGATCGTAAAGCCCGCAATTCAAAAGCCGGTCGGGCGTTGCCTCGCCCTGCGCCGCATCGAGGATGGGTGCCGCCGGATTGAGCGTGTGCAGCCGCTCGACGATCTGCGCGCGCTGCTCCGGCGTGGCGATGTCGGTCTTGGTCAGCACCAGCCGGTCGGCGAGCGCGGCCTGCTTCACCGCCTCCGCATGGGCGTCGAGCGCGGCCGCGCCGTTGACGGCGTCGACCAGCGTCACCACGCCGTCGAGCCGATAGCGCAGCAGCAGGTAGGGATGCGACATCAGCGTGTGCAGCACCGGCGCCGGATCGGCGAGACCGGTGGTCTCCAGCACCACGCGGCGGAACGTGCAGCGGCGGTTGTCGAGATCGCGCAGCAGCGTCTCCAGCGCGTCGACTAGGTCGCCGCGCATGGTGCAGCACAGGCAGCCCGACTGCAGCAGCATCATGTTGTCGGAGATGTATTCGACCAGCAGATGGTCGACCGACACTTCGCCGAACTCGTTGATGATGACGGCGGTCTCGGCGAGCGCCGGATCCTTGAGCAGGCGGTTGAGCAGCGTGGTCTTGCCCGCGCCGAGGAAGCCGGCCAGCACGGTGAGCGGAATGGGCGTCGGCGGCTGGCGCCGATCGGCTCTTGCGTCGGTGTCGCTCATTTGCGCGACGACGAGACTTTCGGCTTGCGGTGGCGGCGCGCCTTGGCGGACTTGGCACGCGTTCTGTGCGCCTTGCGGTGGTGTGAGACCGCCCCATAGGCGGAGCGCCAGGGATCGGGATGGCCGGCCGGGCCGATATAGACTTTGACGGGCGGCGTCGTGTCAACCGGCGGGCCCAGCACGAACTTGCCGGTCGAGGGCTTCAGGCTGGAGAGCATGAAGGCGTGCGCCGAACCGGCGTTGGTTGCGTTCGTCTCCGGCTTTTCTTCGTCATTACCCTCGGAAGGCGGCCTGCGCCGGTGGCCGCCGCAGACCTCGTCGCGCAGGTTCGGCGGCTTCGCGTCGATCGGCTTCAGCTCGTCGACGGTACCGAGCGAAGGCGTCAGCCAGGCCAAACCGCCGCTGTCGAAGCCGCTCTGCAGCAGAGCGGCGGCCTGCCGCATGCGCACCGCGCCAGACCAGGAGCCGAGAATGATGGCGATCAGCCGGCGGCCGTTGCGGCTGGCGGTGGCGACGAGATTGTAGCCGGAGGCGCAAATGAAGCCGGTCTTCATGCCGTCGGCGCCGGGATAGCGGTCCAGCAGGTGGTTGTAGTTGCGGTAGACGCGATTGCCGAACTGGATCGCATGAATGTGGAAATACGAATCGTATTGCGGGAATTCCTGGATGATGGCGCGCGTGAGGATGGCGAGGTCGCGCGCCGAGGTGACGTGGTTTTCCGCCGGCAACCCGTTTGGATTGACGAAATGGCTCTCCGTCATTCCGAGGCGGCGCGCATTGGCGTTCATCATGTCGGCGAAATGCGGGATCGAGCCGCCGACGCCCTCGGCGATGGCGACGGCAATGTCGTTGGCCGACTTGACGAGCATCATCTTCAAGGCGTTGTCGATGGTCAGCCGCGTGCCGGCCCGGAACCCCATCTTGACCGGCTGTTGCGCCGCCGCGTCGCGGGTGACGGTGATCAGCGTGTTGAAGCTGATGTGGCCGGCCTTGATCTCGCGCAGCACGGTATAGGCGGTCATCAGCTTGGTGAGCGAGGCCGGATACCACGGATAGGTGGCGTTCTCGGCGTGCAGCACCTTGCCGGTGGCGGCGTCGACCAGCAGCTTGGCTTCGGCATGGGCGCGCGCCTGCGCGGTCAGGACAAGCGCCAGCGCGGCGAGCGCGGTCAGCAGCGGGCGGAAACTCAAATGGCGGCTCACGGTTTAGCGGTTCAATCGATGGTGCAAGCCGTCAGGACTGGTTAGGTTCCATGGGCTGCTGGCGTCCAAGCTAGCGAAGCTTGGGGCGGGAGGCAAAGGCGGCGCGGCCACGGCCCTGGAATTATGGGAATTCGCGTTTATCTTCAGCTATTACGACTAAAATTCGGTAGAGGGAGGTGTCGATGACCGCGGCGATCGTCGGATGGGCCCATACCCCATTCGGTAAGCTTAACGAGGAAAGCGTCGAAAGCCTCATCGTGCGCGTGGCCGGCGAGGCGCTCGGGGATGCCGGCATCGCGGCCAAGGACGTCGACGAGATCGTGCTCGGGCACTTCAACGCCGGCTTCTCGGCGCAGGATTTCACCGCCTCGCTGGTCCTGCAGGCCTCTCCCGACCTGCGCTTCAAGCGCGCCACCCGGGTGGAGAACGCCTGCGCCACCGGCTCCGCCGCCGTGCATCAGGGGCTGAAGGCGATCGCCGCCGGTTCGGCGCGCGTCGTGCTGGTGGTCGGCGTCGAGCAGATGACGACGACGCCGGGACCGGAAATCGGCAAGAACCTGCTCAAGGCCTCCTACGTTCGGGAGGAAGCCGATATCGAGGGCGGCTTCGCCGGCGTCTTCGGCAAGATCGCCGGGCTCTATTTCCAGAAATACGGCGACCAGTCCGACGCCCTCGCCATGATCGCCGCCAAGAACCACAAGAACGGCGTCGCCAACCCCTACGCCCAGATGCGCAAGGACCTGGGCTACGACTTCTGCCGCACCGAGAGCGAGAAGAATCCGTTCGTGGCCGGCCCGCTCAAGCGCACCGACTGCTCGCTGGTGTCGGACGGCGCCGCCGCGCTCGTGCTCGCCGACGTGGAGACCGCGCTCAGGCTCGACAAGGCGGTGGCCTTCCGCGCCGCCCAGCACGTGCAGGATTTTTTGCCGATTTCGAAGCGCGACATCCTCAAGTTCGAGGGCTGCACGCAGGCCTGGCAGCGTGCGCTCGCCCAGGCCGGCATCGCGCTCGGCGACCTGTCGTTCGTGGAGACGCACGACTGCTTCACCATCGCCGAGCTGATCGAATACGAGGCCATGGGCCTCGTGCCGGAAGGCGAAGGCGCCCGCGCGATCCGGGAAGGCTGGACGCAAAAGGGCGGAAAGTTACCGGTGAACCCATCCGGCGGTCTGAAGGCGAAAGGCCATCCGATCGGTGCCACCGGCGTGTCGATGCACGCCATCACCGCCATGCAGCTCACGAGCAAGGCCGGCGACATGCAACTCGACAACCCTCAGATCGGCGCCGTGTTCAACATGGGCGGAACGGCGGTGGCGAATTATGTGAGCATTCTCGAGCGCATCAAGTAGTGCCGGCGGGGATTTGCACGGAATCGGCAGCGCACTCGGCTATCGGCGTGGTTACCTGTCCGGCGTTTACAACCTAGTTGTTCGATTCGATTGAGGTTCGGTTGTGGCAGTCGTTTCAAATGGTACGATGTCGCCGCCGCAAAATTGATTCTCAAAATTGATCGGCAATGGAGTCGTGTTAAGTTTGATTTTGCGAATGAATCTTGTTCGGCGCAAACATTAGGGGGCAGCGGTTGCTTCAACGCGAAACCGAAAGTGAGGAGCGCGGCATGACGAACATTCCGACCGAGTTGCTCCGCGCGCTTGTCGCGGTCGTCGATCACCGCAGCTTCACCAAGGCCGCCGCTGCGGTCGGTCTGACCCAGCCGGCGGTGAGCACGCAAATCAAGCGTCTGCAGTTTCTGCTCGATTGCGAAGTCTTCGACCGCAGCACCCACGGTATCAAGCTGACGCCGCAAGGCGAGATGGTGGTCAGCTACGCCCGCCGCCTGCTCTCGATCAACGACCAGATCATGAAGATCGGCGGCGCCGGCCCGCGCCCGGAGCTGGTGATCCGCGTCGGCACGCCGAGCGATTTCGTCGCCTCCATCCTGCCCAGCACCCTGGCGCATTTCCGCGAGCGCTGGCCGGACGTGCGTTTCATCGTGCGCACCGGCTATTTCGACGCGCTCGCCCGCGATCTGCACAGCGGCAGCCTCGACCTCCTGGTCGGCCTGTCGATCAGCAAGCCGCACGACGCCCGCCATGCCTGGGCGCAGGAGACGGTCTGGGCGCGCGGCCTCACCACCGAGCTCGATCCCAACGGCCCGGTTCCGCTGGTGTCCTATGGCGACCCCTGTATCTATCACCGGCTGGCGGTGCAGGTCCTGCAGCAGGCGGGGCTCGACTGGGAGGACGTTTTTACCGGACCCAGCATTATCTCGCTGAGCAACGCGGTGGTTGCCGGGCTCGGCACGATGGCGATCATCCGCCGGCGCGCCAACGACCACGGCATGATGATATGGGAAGACGCGCCCTTGCCCAAGCTGCCCGACATCTACTCCGGTATCTACCTGCGCGAAGGCGGCGAGCGCGCCGCCTACGAGCAGCTCGCCGACGATATCGCGGAGGCGCTGACCAGCCAGCCGCCGGTGATCATGCCGAAGCTGGTTCCTGCCGCGAGCAAGCCGCACACCACGGTGGCCTGAGCCGCCGTTGATGGACTTGCCCGGATCCGTCCCCTAGACTAAATGAAGGGGCTGGCGGTTAGCGAGGTACTCTCTTCATGGCCGAATGGCCGAGCGGCGCACCGTACGGCGGTTGGCGGCCATTCTTGCGGCTGACGTGGTCGGCTACAGTCGGCTGATGGGCGCCGACGAGGAGGGCACGCTGGCGGCGCTGAAGGACTGCCGGCGCGAGATTGTCGATCCGAAAATCGCCGAGCATCAGGGCCGCATTTTCAAGACCACCGGCGACGGCGTGCTGGCCGAATTCGCCAGCGCGGTCGATGCCGTGCGCTGTGCCCTCGACATCCAAGGCGCCATCGCGGCGCGCAACGGCGCCGCATCGAATTCCGCATGGGCATCAATGTCGGCGACATCATCGCCGACGAAGGCGGCGACGTTTACGGCGACGGCGTCAATGTCGCCGCGCGCATCGAGCCCTTGGCCGAGCCCGGCGCAATCTGCCTGTCGGACATCGCCTATCGGCAGGTGAACGGCAAAGTTGCGCTTGACGCGGCGGATTTGGGCGCGCGCCAGCTCAAGAACATCGCCCAGCCCGTGCACGTCTACGGCGTGCGGCCAGCGCCGCGTCCGGCGCTGTCGCTGCCCGACCGGCCGTCCATCGCCGTGCTGCTGTTCCAGAACATGAGCGGCGATCCCGACCAGGAATTCGCCGACGGCATGGTCGACGACATTATCACCGGCCTCTCGCGCATCAAATGGCTGTTCGTCATCGCGCGCAATACCACCTTCACCTTCAAGGGCCGAGCGGTTGATTTGAAGCAGGTCGGGCGCGAGCTCGGCGTGCGCTACGTGCTGGAAGGCAGCGTGCGCAAGGCCCCGATCGCGTGCGCATCGTCGGCCAGCTCATCGATGCCGCCAGCGGCGCGCATGTCTGGGCCGAGCGCTACGACCGCAAATTCGAAGATATTTTCGCGCTGCAGGACGAAATCACACTGTCGGTGGTCGGCGCTATCGAGCCCAGCCTGCGGCAGGCCGAGATCGAGCGTGCCAAGCGCAAGCGGCCCGACAGTCTCGACGCCTATGATCTCGTCCTGCGCGCGCTGCCCGACCTCTACTCGCGCATGCCGGAACAGTCGAAGAAAGCGCTGGCGCTTCTCGAGCGCGCGATCGCGCTCGATTCGAATTACGCGCTGGCGCACGCCTTTGCAGCCGAGTGCCATCATTCGATCTTCCTGCGCGGCGGGTTCAACGAAGAGGACCGGAAAGCCTCGATCCGCCACGCGCAGGCGGCGATCGAGCATGGACAGGACGACGCGCTGGCTCTCACATTCGCTGGATTCAGCCTGGGCATGGATGGGCACGATCGGGCCGCGGCCTTTGCCGCCTTCGATGCGGCGCTTGCCGTCAGCCCGCCCACGGCCCTGGCTTATATGCATGGCAGCATCGTTCTCGCCTGGGCCGGCGAAGCCGACCGGGCGCTCGAATGGGCCGAGCGCGGCCTGCGCCTCAGTCCGTTCGATCCCTGGCGCTCCTCAGCCCTGCTGGCAAGCGCCAATGCCCACTTTCACCGCGGGCAATTCGAGGAGGCGGCGGCCGCCGCCCGCAAGGCGGTCCAGGCCAGCCCCGGTTTCAGCATTACCTTCATGATGCTGGCGGCGGCGCTCGCTAAACTTGACCGGCTCGACGAAGCCAAGGCCGCGGCCGCGCGGGTGCTCGAGCTGCAGCCCAGCTTCCACTACAACCAGCAATTGGCTGGCGTCGATTGCGCACCGGCGCTGGCCGCTTCGCTCGGCGAGGCGCTCAAGCTGGCCGGCGTTCCAGAATAATCCGCGGGATTAGTTCGCCTTGCGCTCTGACGCCGGCGGCAGATAGGAGGCGTCGAACACCGTCTCCGGCTTCGGCTTGCCGGACTGGAACTTGTAAGCGAGTGCAAGCTGGTCGATGGCCATGGCAAGCCGCGCCGGGTTGACGCCGCCATAGCCTTGCGCCTTCGTCTCCGGCGTGACGATGTTCTCATCGATCACCAGCTTCAGCCGGTCGAGCTCGAGCTTCTTGCGGGCACCGTCGGCGCGGTCAAGCACGAAGCGGATGGCCGCCGCCGGCGCAGCAACGGTCTGCTTCAGGCCCTTCACGAAGGCGCGCAGAAAGCCCTTCACCGCGTCGGGATGCTCGTCGGCGAATTTCGCATTCACGATGACGGCGTTGCCGTAGAGATCGACGCCGTAGTCCGCCATCAGCAGCACCACCAGGTCGTTCACCGGCACGCCCTTGTCCTTGAGGTCGATATAGGAGGAGTAGGAGAGGCCGGTGATGGCATCGACCTGGCCGGCCGCCAGCATAGGGTCGCGCACCGGGGAGCCGACATTCACGATCTTCACCTTGGCGGCGTCGATGTGGTTGGCCTTCACGAAGACCGGCCACTCCGCGAAGGTGAGGCCGTCCGCCGGCGCGCCTAGCTTCTTGCCTTCCAGATCCTTGGGCGCGTTGATGCCGCGGCTTTTGCGGCCGATCACCGCATAGCCCGGCCGGTTGTAAACCATGAACACGGCCTTCAGCGGCGCCTTGGGGTTGGCGTCGCGGTACTTGATCAGCGCGTTGATGTCGGCGAAGCCCATGTCGTAGTCGCCCGACGCCACCCGCTTGATCGGCTCGAGTGGGTTCTTGCCGGGGTCGATGCTGACATTGAGACCTTCCGCCTTGTAATAGCCCTTGTCGAGCGGCAGCAGGAACACCGCCGAGGGCCCTTCGAAGCCACGGTCGAGGGAGAACTTGATGTTGGTTTCGCCCGCCCGCGCGCCGGTCGCAAGCGTCATCGCCAGCAGCAGCCCCGCCCAGACCGCCCTGCCGGCGCGCCAAGCATTCATCGTCCTGATCCCCTTCTCGGCCCGCGCCCCCGCATGCCCGTTCCGGTCTTTGCTTGTCTCGCTTTCGGGGCCACCAAAATACATGCCTCAATAAAGCGCAAGAGATTGGCGCCTGGATGACGGCCAATGTTTGCCAGCATGGCTAATCCGGGCGACGGCGCCGCGCATGATCCCGAAAAGTGGGAACCGGTTTTCGGAAAAGATCATGCGCCTGCACAATGTTAGGGAAGCGCCATGATTCAAACCGAGACGCGTTCGCTCGATTCTCGGTCCGCGAGAATCGCTCGGGCGCGTTATGCTGGGGGCGCCGGCTCGGAGGCTCGATTCCCATGTCGACGGTAAGCCCCGCCAGCACGACCCGCGACGTTCCGCCGTTCGGCGCGCCCTATGCGCCGGCGGACGAGGGGCTGGCCCGCGCCCTGCTGGCCGCCGCGCCGCGCGCCGCGGAGGCCGAAGCGCGCATCGATGCCCGCGCCACCCGCCTGGTCGAGGCGATCCGCGCGCGCAGCGGCGGCCTCGGTGGCGTTGAGGACTTCCTGCACGCCTATGCGCTCTCCACCAAGGAAGGGCTGGCACTGATGGTGCTGGCGGAGGCGTTGCTGCGGGTGCCGGACGCCGATACCGCCGACGCCCTGATCGAGGACAAGCTCAGAAGCGGCGATTGGGCCCACCACGATGCCCGCTCGACCGCCTTCCTGGTTTCCGCTTCCGCCTGGACGCTGGGCATCACGGCGCGCGTGATCCATCCGGGCGAGACGCCGCAGGGCATCGTCGAGGGGCTGATCAAGCGGCTCGGTCTGCCGGCGGTACGCGCCGCCACCCGCCGGGCCATGCGGCTGCTCGGCTCCCATTTCGTGCTCGGCCAGACCATCGAGGACGCGCTGGCTCGCGCCCGCGCCGGTCCCGAATACCTCTATTCCTTCGACATGCTGGGCGAGGGCGCGCGCACGGCCGCCGATGCCGCACGCTATTTTGATTCTTACGCCGGGGCTATCGAGGCCATCGGCCGTTCCGCCGGCAATGCGGCGCTGCCGCAGCGGCCGGGCATCTCGGTAAAGCTGTCGGCGCTGCATCCGCGCTACGAGCCGCTGTCGCGCGAGCGAGTACTCAAGGAGCTGACGCCGCGGCTCATCGCGCTGGCGCAGGTGGCGAAGAGCCATGCGCTCAATTTCACCGTCGACGCCGAGGAGGCGGACCGGCTGCCGCGGAAACGCTCGACCGCCGGCTGATGGTGCGGCTGGTCAAGGGCGCCTATTGGGACACCGAGATCAAACGCGCGCAGGAGCGCGGCCTTGCCGCTTATCCGGTGTTCACGCGCAAGGCGATGACCGATCTGTGCTACGCCCACTGCGTGCGCAAGCTGCTGGCCGCGCGTCCGCGCCTCTATCCGCAATTCGCCACCCACAACGCACTCACCGTGGCGAGCGTGATCGAGGATGCCGCCGGCGAAGGCGATTACGAATTCCAGCGGCTGCACGGCATGGGCGAGGCGCTCTACCACGAGCTGCTCGAAGAGATGCCGGCGCTCACCTGCCGCGTCTATGCGCCGGTCGGCGGCTACGCCGATCTGCTCGCCTATCTGGTGCGACGGCTGTTGGAGAATGGCGCCAACTCCTCCTTTGTGTCGGTGGCCGCCGATCCGATCGTGCCCATCGCCGATATCCTGCGGCGGCCGCAGAGCGTCATCGCCGCGCCCGAACGGGCGCGCAATGCGCATATTCCGCTGCCGCGCGACCTGTTCGCGACCGAGCGGCAGAACTCACGCGGCGTGGAATTCGGCGACAACGCCGCGCTTGAAGCTTTGCTCGCCGAGATCCGCGCGGGCACGGGACACGTCGATGCCGCGCCGTTGATCGATGGCGCTGCCGGCGAGGGCCGCCAACGCGACGTTCTCAGCACGATCGACGGCGCGGTGATCGGCACGGTGCAGGAGGCCGATGAAGCGGCCGTTGCTTCCGCCATGACGGCGGCGCAGGCGGGCTTCGAGTCGTGGAACGCGGCAGGCCCCGCAGCGCGCGCAGACGCGCTTGCCCGGGCCGGCGATCTGATCGAGCAGAACCGCGGTCAGCTGATCGCGCTCTTGCAAAGCGAGGGCGGCAAGACGCTCGACGACTGCATTTCCGAGGTGCGCGAGGCGTCCGATTTCTGCCGCTATTACGGCGCGCAGGCGCGCGCCGCGCTCGTCTTGCACACGCTGCCGGGCCCGGCCGGCGAGAGCAACACGCTCAGCTATCGCGGGCGCGGCGTCGTGGTCTGCATCAGCCCGTGGAATTTCCCGCTCGCCATCTTCACCGGCCAGGTGGCAGGCGCGCTCGCCGCCGGCAATGCGGTGGTAGCCAAGCCCGCCGAACAGACGCCGCTCGTCGCTTTCGAAGCGGTCAAGTTGATGCACCGGGCCGGCGTGCCAACAGGAGCGCTGCAGCTCGCGCCCGGCGACGGCGAGGTCGGCGCCATGCTCGTCGATGACAAGCGCGTGGCCGGCGTCGCCTTCACCGGCTCGACCGAGGTGGGCCGTCTGATCAACCGCGCGCTCGCCGCCAAGGAGGGGCCGATCGTGCCGCTGATCGCCGAGACCGGCGGTATCAATGCTATGATCGTCGACGCAAGCGCCTTGCCCGAGCAGGTGACCGACGACGTGATCGCGTCCGCCTTCCGCTCCGCCGGTCAGCGCTGCTCGGCGCTGCGCCTGTTGTGCGTGCAGGACGACGTGGCGGAACGTGTGCTTACCATGGTGGACGGCGCCGCGCGCGAATTGAAGCTCGGCGATCCGCGCGAGCCTTCGACCCATGTCGGGCCGGTGATCGATGCGGAGGCGAAAGACAAGCTCGATCGCTGGATCGCGGATATGGCCGCGCGTGGACGCGTGCGCTTCCGCTGGGATGGGCCGCTGCCGGACAAGGGCACCTATGTGGCGCCGACGATTATCGAGCTGCGAGAGGCGCGCGAGCTGACCGAGGAAGTGTTCGGCCCGGTGCTGCATGTAGTGCGCTGGCACAGGGGTGAGCTCGGCCGTCTGCTCGACGCCGTCGCCGGCAACCGCACCGCGCTCACCCTCGGCATCCACACGCGCATCGACGCCAATGTCGCGCACATCGTCGGCCGCCTCTCCAACGGCAACATCTACGTCAACCGCAACATGATCGGCGCCGTGGTCGGCTCGCAGCCTTTCGGCGGCAGCGGCCTGTCCGGCACCGGGCCGAAGGCCGGCGGGCCCGCCTATCTGCGCCGCTTGGCGCTGGAGCAGGTGGTAACGGTGAACACGGCCGCTTCCGGCGGCAATGCCGCGCTGCTGGCCGAGGAAGAGTGACGGTCAGGTTATTGTGGCGCAAAACCGCACAGGAAATGGCCTGCGCGACCGTTGAATCGTCATGATCCCCGAAAGGGAGAAATGACCATGCGCAGGACAGTCTCGAATTCCCTCGCCCCGGCGCTTGCCGGCGCGCTCGCATTTAGCACGTCCGCCCCCAGCCGGGTCCAGGCCGCGGCCACCAAGAAGCCGCAGATCGCCGGCAAAAGCACCGTCGAATTCAGCGCCCGCCGGCGCCATCACGGCGCCGGCCACTACCATGGCAACAGCCGCGCCGCGCTGCGCGCTTTTGGCATCATCGCCGGCACCATCGCCAATATCGCCGCCGCCGAGCGCGCGCGCCGGGATTGCCGCGATTACGGCTATCGCTACGGCTATTACGGCTACCGGCCGCACTATTACTACCCGTGTCCGCGGCACTATTATTACAGGTACAGGTATTACAGGCCCTACTACTTCTATTTCCGCTACTGAGCGGCTCCGGCAGGCAATCAATTTTTCGGATTGTGGGCTGCGCCGTTAGCCGCATTGACTTGCGGGATCGGGTATTGTTCTGCCTATGACTGATTCGGTCGCCCGCCTGTACGACGCCGTGCTCGCGGCCCGCAGCGCCGACCCCGCCAAATCGCGGACGGCGCGGCTCCTGCGTGCCGGGCGGGCCAAAATGGCGAAAAAGCTGGCCGAGGAGGCGGTCGAGGTCGTCATCGACGCCATGCACGGCCAGCCCGAGGCCGTGGTGCGCGAAAGCGCCGATCTCCTCTATAATCTGGTCGTGTTATGGGTGCATGCCGGCGTGAAGCCGGAGGACGTCTGGGGGGAGATGCGCCGGCGCGAGGGAATGTTCGGGATTGCCGAAAAAGTGCCCAAAACCATGGTAGAGAGCCTGCCGCGGCGCAAAGTCGTGGCCTTGCAGGCCCGGCGCGACCGCAAGCGCCGCTGATCCCTCAATCCGAAGCGAGTTTTTGCGTTTTATGACCGTTGAGGCCGTCCCGCCGCGTTCCTTGCTGCGCCGTTGCTACGGCTGGTGCCTGGACGCCGCCCACAAGCCACACGCCCTATGGAGCATGGGCGCCATCGCTTTCGCGGAAAGCTCGTTCTTTCCGGTTCCACCCGACGTCATGCTGGTCCCAATGTCGCTGGCGCGGCCGGGGCGGGCCTATGTGCTGGCGGCCTGGTGCACGGTCGCCTCGGTGCTGGGCGGCCTGGTCGGCTACGCGATCGGTGCGCTACTTTATGACTCCGTCGGGGCCTGGTTGATCCAGCTTTACGGCTACGGCGACAAGGTCGAAACCTTCCGGGCTGCCTACGCCCAGTGGGGTGCCTGGATCATCCTGCTCAAGGGGCTAACCCCGATCCCCTACAAGATCGTGACCATCACCTCCGGCTTTGCCGGCTACAGTCTCGGTCTTTTCGTGGTTTTCTCGGTGATCACGCGCGGGACGCGGTTTTTCGTGCTGGCTTTCCTGCTGCACCGCTACGGCGAGCAGGCCCGCGGCATCATCGAGCGGCAGCTCGGGTTGTGGACCCTGGGGCTCGCCGTTCTGGTGGTCGGCGGCATGGCGGCTGCGCTATACTTGATTTAAACGAATCGGCATCCTCGGGCTCCGGCGGCAATCCTCATTTTCGCCACCGGGCGGCCGTAAAGAATGGCCCGGCGCAAATACCGCGAGGCAATCAACCGCTTGTTAGGCGACCGAGGTCAGCTTGAGCGGCAATGGGTAGCAAACCGGCTCCGATGCACCACGGGAAGAGGCGGATGGGCGCCGCGCGCGCCGGGCTGGTCACCTGCGTGCTCGTGCTGAGCGCGGGCATGGCCGCCGCGCAGGGCGCCGGTGGAGCGGCCAGCCACGACAAGGGCGGCTTCCTGTCCTGGATGGGCCACTGGTTCGAGCAGTCGGCCGACAATTTTAGCGCCGGCGTCGATAGTGTCCGCAAACGCTTCCGCAATTGGGGCCATGAAGCCAACGTCGCCGCCCAGAAGACGGTCGACAACACCAAGGCCGCGGCCGACGCGATGGCGCGGCTGCCCAATACCCGCGTGGTCCACGGCCACGAGCAATGCAAGACGGCACCCAACGGCGCGCCCGATTGCGTCGCCGCAGCAGAGGCGGTGTGCAAGAAGAAAGGCTTCAAAGGCGGCAGCAGCGTCGACATGACCACAGCCGAGGTCTGCCCGGCCGAGATCTTTCTGGCGGGCCGCAACACCGGACCAGGCTGCCACACCGAGACCTTCGTCTCGCGCGCGCTCTGCCAATAAAGATCCCAGTCATCGCGGGGAGGCTTGTCCGGGCCGCCGGCCTGTGTTTCCAATCGCGCGCCAACAACAGCGGAGCGCGCCAGTGAACCTCTACGCCAAACTTCTCGAACGCGAAGCTGCGGCTAAGCCGGTGACCGTCGGCCTGATCGGTGCCGGCAAGTTCGGCACTATGTTCCTGACGCAGGCTCGGCTGACGCAAGGCATGCATGTTGCCGGCGTCGCCGATCTCGACGTCGCGCGCGCCAAGAGTCAGCTCAAGACCGCCGATTGGCCGGAGGAGGTTCACGCGGCTGCGTCGCTCGACGAGGCGCACAAGAAGCGTATTACTTTCGTCACCGACAGTGCGGAAGCGCTGATCGCGGACCCGCGCATCGAGGTGATCGTGGAAGCGACCGGCGTGCCGGGCGCTGGCATCCATCATTGCCTGCGCGCGATTGAGCACGGTAAGCATATCGTCATGGTCAATGTGGAGGCCGACGCGGTGGCGGGTCCGCTGCTGGCGCGCCGCGCCAAGGCGGCGGGCGTGGTCTATTCGCTGGCCTGGGGCGACCAGCCGGCGCTGATCTGCGAGCACGTCGACTGGGCGCGCGCGGCCGGCTTCAAAGTGATCGGGGCCGGC
>JARRNI010000125.1:0-8905 GCA_037385125.1 Pseudolabrys sp. | reverse complement strand
ACCCGGTAGGAAGTCCTCATATTGCTCCAGAGTCAGCGGCCCAACCCATAACCGGATCTTGGATTGGCGATCCCACACCCGCGCCCCCAGCACGGTACCTTTGCCAAGCACGGCACTCTCCTTCCCGTCACCAAGCCGGCTGTGCTCACGCGCCGGTAGGATCAGCCACTGTCCGACGAATTCTTCCACCCGCACTCGCACGCCAAAATAATCCGAAAGCAACGCGGCAAGACGCTCCCCATTGCGAACTTGAGCGGCCAAGGCACCAGCGTGATAAAGCTTTGCATAATCGGCGACCGCATCGCGCTCGCGCAGGTGCTGTCCCGTCAGGCCGAACAATGCGCCGACGTACACGGCAAAGCGGTCTTGAGTCGTCCTGTCCAGATTGACCGTAGGTTGCGCCTGCGCCCAGGCACGATAAAACAGTTCCAGATAACGGTGATTCAACACATCTACAAAGCGTGCGAAACTGGCGTCGCCCTCATGGTGCAGACGCTCGCGCGCATACTCCGTCAAATGCAGCGGCAAGGGCCCGTTGGGGCCGAGCAAACCGAAAAAGCTCACTTCCAACCGCGGCGGCCGCACGTCCGTGGCGGGCTGAAACCCCGACAGCACTGCTGGCGCGAAGGCCAGTGAAGGCTCTTGGCCGAAACGGACCGGTTCGTCCGCGGGGCGCAGGGCCTGCCCGATTTTCGGCTTGTCCGGGAACAGGCATTCGATGCGCCGCAAGGCCTGGAAGAAATCGAAATCAAAGGGCCTTTCTTCCAGGGCGCGGAAATAACTTATAATATCGGCTTCTTGCCCCATTGCAGCTCCCAACGCATGATTTCACCTCTCCCGTCCGAGCGCAGCACGGTCTCGGCAAACGAATTGATGGACACATAGCGCGCGAAAAATCGTTCCAGCACTGACCCGAACAGAAAGGCGCTACCCCCCTGGAAGGCGAGATCATCCACCTCCAGTTCGATTTCCAAGCCCCGGCCGAAGCAGATCGGGCCCGTGGCCGGCAGGCGCCGGACCAGGGAGCGGGCGCGGACGGAGCGCAGACCCTCAATCTGCTTCCTCATGCCCGCGTCGGCGGTGGTGGCGTAAAGTTCCAGCATTTCGCGCAAGGCCGCGGCACCGGCCTGCTCGTTGTTATCGATCAACGACAGATAGTTGAGCGAAAGATGACTGATCAGACGCCAGGCGACGGACCCCTGCGCCAGCGGTGAGTAGGGTTTGGACGGACCCTTGATACAGCGGATCGCATCCAGCGGCGCCGCCGAGTCCAGGACAAAATCGGTCTTGCCCGAGCCGAGGGGTAGGAGTAACGGCAGATCGCGATTTGTGCAGAGGGTGGTGATTGCCGCTTGCTTGAGGTCGCTGCGCAGCGGTGCGTCGTTGGCGTCGACCAGCGAGAGGAAGACCTCGCTGCCGATATAGCTCGAGCGGAATCCGTTACGCCGTTGCTTTTCAGAGGGCAACCGGAGTTCGCGCTGAACGGTGAAATACGCCTGATCTGCCGAGCCGTCTCCATGACGACTGGAATATAGCGGGCGAAAATTCTGCTCGCTGTCGGTCCCCACACCGTAGCCCGTCACGCTTTCCACCTCATAGACCTCATAGTCCATGGGCCGTGTGCGATCAGGTACGACATGGTATTCATAATTCTTATCGCTTAGCTGTATCCGCTCTGCGCGCTTGGAAAAGAGATTGATGGCTGGCGTGCAATTTAACGTGAAATTGGCCGTATCTACCACGCTTTCCAACACCGCATCTCCGCTCTCGAACAGCAACACGATTTCCAGCTCATCCCCATCGTGCCGCTTCACGGCGGAACCCAGTCCTTGGATATCGAAAAACAGAAAACGCTGTGGAAAGGAAAAATATTCCTGTAGCAACCGGTAGCCCTGAAAGCTGCGCCCTGCCACCGGCAGGAGCGCCTGATTGTCTTCGTACCCCAGACTTCGACATTGCGTAGGCTCGATGAACTCATACCAGGGCCAGGGTTGTTTCGCTGGAGCGGCCAAGACACCGAGCAGGGATCCGTGACACAACTCGTGAAGTCTGTAGGCGACTTCGTCGCCGCCCCCGAAATACAACTGAAGGCTGTCAAGCTTGAGGTTATTGAAAATCAGTCCCGCCGTGGCCTTGAGCCGCAGACGCACGCCACCCTTGATCTTCTGTGCAACAGGCAATGCGGTAAGAGGCAGGTCGGGGGCAAAGGAGAAATACTTGGCACTCACCAGCTCCATAGGCCATAACGTGACGTCATGCGCGGTACGAAATGCACAGGCTGCCGAATCACCGCGTTGCGACGCGCTGCGCATCATGCTTCCCCGCGGCACCACAAAGCCCTCCGCCAGATTGGTTTCTGTTAATTGCGGGCGGAGCTGCGCAATGAGCATCGAGGGGGTGGGCGCGAGATAGTTCGGATATACGAGCTCCGTCAGCCGCTGCGTGAAGCGCGGGAATTCGGCGTCCAGTTTGACCTGCACACGGGCCGCCATGAAGGCAACCCCTTCCAGTAGTCGCTCAACGTAAGGATCGGCGACCTCTATGCCATCAATGCCCAGGCGACCCGCAATCTTGGGAAATTGGCGGGCAAACTCCGCTCCCATTTCCCGCAGGTGCTGTAATTCCTGGTTGTAATGCCGAAGCAACCGAGGGTCCATCCTGTTGCCCCTCTAGCGCAGGCCTGCTTGGCCGAGATCGCGCAGTTCCATCCTTCCCGTTTCCAGATCGACTTCCGTGCGCAATAGCAGCTCCAAAGGAACGGGCTGTGCCCAGAGTTGGCCCTGGATCTGGACGCTGACCATGTTATGTTGGTCGAGTTGCGCTTCCGTGATAAGCGCCTCGACACGAAGCGTATCGGCCAGGATGCGAGGCTCAAAGTCCAGAATCGCGCGTTTGATCGCCGTTTCCAGGCCGATGGCGTCCAGGGTGGATGCGGTTTGTCCGGAGAGCGCGGGCAAACCGAAATTGATCACGGAACGCTCCGCAAACGGAAAGCCCGCTAAATCCTCCCCGTCAAGCTGGGTCGTATTAAACAACCAGGCAAGGTCACGCAACGTTGCCTGGCGCAGTTTGCTCTTGGAAATGACCCGGCTTTCCACCGGCTCGACGCGCTTGAGTGGCTCCTCATCCGTCAAACGATCCAGCAATGCCGGCTGAAGGCGATCTTGAGGAGCGAGTTCCGCCACCGGCTAGTCCCCGCCTGCTGCGTCATCGCCGGAAGTCAATTGAATTTCATGGACTTCCATAAGCGGTACGTCGCCCGCATCGGTGGCCAACACACGCTGCCCCACCCCGAGAAAGAGCTCGGGAGCCACTTCGTTCCAGGTGGTCTTGCGCGACAGCAGCAAGCTTCCGTCGTCGCTGCGCTCAGTCCCCGGGTAACGCGACGGAATGAGCGCCACGGTTTCTCCCTCGTTGACGAGTTCCAGGTGCGCCGGCATCCAGACCAGGTCGCGCAGATCCTCGGGGGCTTCGCAGCTGATGCGTGTCAGGCGATTAAACGGGATCCAGTAATATGTGCCGTTGATGATGGCCTCCAGCACCGGACCCAGGCGCATATCGGCGTCGGCGATCCATTCAAACGGCTGGCCGTTGAGCCTGCCGCCGGTTGTCGGTGCGCTGTCGTACGCCTCGCTGCGCAGGGATTCCGCCTGTTTGATCTGTCCGCGCCCCATCAAGGACGACGCCTCGATCAGCAAGGCCAACCACTGCTCGGGTTTGCCGAATACCGTCGGGGTAATTTCGCCTGAGAACACCTTTTCGCGTATGACTTCGCAACGCAGGGCCTCGCGATACATTTGGGCCATCGCCAGCGCGGCGGGATCGAGCTTGGCCGCCATCTCCAGCTGGGTATAGGCACGCTCCCATTGCCCCAGCACGGACAATAACTGGAAAAGAAAGGTCCTGAGTTTCGCGTCGCCCGGCTGCAGACGCACCTGTTCCTGCAGGGATGTGAGCGCGGCAACCGGATCACCGTTATGCAGGCATTGTTCGGCGGAGCTTGTGGCATTCATAATGGATTCCACTCCGAATTGTGGCGTGCCTTACACTTGCGTGAAAACAGCCTCACGTGGGGCTGGTCTCGGTCGCAAACGTCATACCGCCGCGAGGTTGACCGTCTTCGCCCTGCGGGACATAGTCGACCGAAATCTTATGGAATGCAAAAGTCAATTTCTCCGAGATCTTAGGTCCCAGTTCCTCGCCCGAAGTGCCGATTTCGAGCGATGTAAGACGTGCGTTTTCCATTGTGACTATAAGATAATCAAATTGCCCTCTGCCGGCCTTGCGAACGGAAAGTACCGCCTTTTTTATCACTTCGTTATTGCGCAGCGCCTTCATCAATGCCGTGGAGGCGCTGTCGACCAGCTTCAACACGTGCAGCTCTTTAAGCGTCGCCCGCCCGCTGCGACCGGCCGCCGACATCCCGGAATTGACATGCATTCCCCACGACCACCCGAGAACATCAATTTCATTGGGATGCTTGTCGTCTTGCGATTCTCCTTTGATTACGCCCCCAATCGCGCCCTCGACCTTGAGAAACATGTCTCCCTTGAATTCCGCCATAATGCTCTCTCAATCGCTATAGCCGACACGCAACCCACCACGTACGCCGCGCGCAATTAGACGCAAAGCGCCTGCTCAACCCCGACACACCGAACAACTGCTGCGCGCGCGTATCGCCGCACCGGAATAACGGCGCCTATCCTGCCTTGTTCGCCTTGATATCGTATTTAAAGTGTATTCCGGCTTCCAGACTGCCATCGCCCTTCTGGGGCTTGTATTCCAAATCGACCTTGGCAAACTGAAGGTTCACAGACTCATGCATTCCGCCATCACCGTTCGATCCGCTGGGAACGACGCCGGTGATCAAAATGTCGCTCATCGTGATAATCATGAATTCCTGCGGCGTCTTCCCCGCTTTGCGTACCGTCAACTTGGCTTCCTTGAGATGCTCACCGCTGGCGCAGGCCGCCATGAGGTTGGGGGAGGCCTTGGCAACATAGTGCGTAAAGCTCAAATCGGAGAAACTGGCCTTACCCGAACCGCCGCCGCCGCCGGTATCCATGCTGCCGTGCTGCGCAACGCCCCACGACCACGACACCACATCGATTTCGTCCTTATGTTTGTCATCCGTAGACTCGCCCTTTATGTCGCCGATTTTTATGAATATATCCGATGCCATGACGCGCTCCTTCCCGTATTGTTGTTCGCTAATGATTTGCCATGCCGTTTGTCACCATACATCAACCCGCCGCCTTCGCAGAAGGCAGTTTAGAAACCAGGCGAAGAGATACCGTCAGCCCTTCCAATTGGTAATGGGGTCGCAAGAAGAACTTCGAGGTGTAATAGCCGGGATTGCCCTCCACCTCCTCGACGACCACTTCCGCCGCAGCCAGCGGCTTTTGGGCCTTGGTGCTCTCCGACGAATGCGCCGGATCGCCGTCAACGTAATTCATAATCCAATTCTGGAGCCATATCTGCATGTCGGCACGCTCCTTGAACGAGCCGATCTTATCGCGCACGATGCATTTCAGATAATGGGCGAAACGGCAGCACGCAAAAAGATACGGCAGCCGTGCCGCCAAATTGGCATTGGCGGTAGCATCGGGGTCGTCGTATTCAGCGGGCTTCTGGAGCGATTGCGCGCCAATAAACGCGGCGAAATCCGAATTCTTGCGGTGCACTAACGGCATGAAGCCATTCTTTGCCAGCTCGGCCTCGCGGCGGTCGCTGATCGCGATCTCGGTCGGGCATTTCATGTCCACTCCACCGTCGTCGGTCGGAAAGGTATGCGTCGGCAGACCCTCAACGGCGCCGCCAGACTCGATACCGCGGATACGCGAGCACCACCCGTACATTTTGTAGGAACGGTTGATGTTTACCGCCATGGCATAGGCGGAATTCGCCCATGTGTACTTGCTGTGGTCCGCGGCACCGGTGTCTTCTTCAAAATCGAATTCTTCTACCGGGCTGGTCTTGGCCCCATAGGGAAGGCGCGCCAGGAAGCGCGGCATGGTCAAACCGAGGTAACGCGCATCATCCGATTCCCGCAGCGAGCGCCAGGCGGCGTACTCCGGCGTGGTAAAGATCTTGGTGAGGTCGCGCGGATTTGCGAGTTCCTGCCACGAATCCATTTGCATTACCGTAGGGGAAGCGGCCGCAAGGAAGGGCGTATGAGCGGCCGCCGAGATTTTGGCCATTTCACCTAGCAGTTCCACGTCCGGGGGGCTTTGATCGAAATAATAATCGCCCACCAGACAACCGTACGGCATGCCGCCGAATTGGCCGTATTCGTCTTCATAGACGCGCTTGAAAAGCGGGCTCTGATCCCAGGCGGTCCCCTTGTAACGCTTCAAGGTCTTGCCCACATCCTGCTTAGAGATGTTCATGAAGCGTATCCTGAGCATCTCGTCGGTTTCCGTGTTGTTCACGAGGTGATGCAGGCCGCGCCACGCGCCTTCCAGCTTTTGAAAATCCTCGTGGTGCATGATGAGATTGATTTGTTCTGACAGCTTTCTATCGAGCTCTGCAATGATCGCCTCGATGGACTTGACGACATCGGCGCCGATCAACTTGGTTTGTGCCAGCGCCTGTTCGGCAAGCGTATGCACGGCCTGCTCAACGGCACTCTTCGCTTCTTCCGTCTTGGGTTTAAATTCTTTTTTCAGCAACGCCGAAAATTCATCCCCGGCAACGGCTTCACCTTCCGCCTGCGCTGTCTCTTTTTGCGTCTCGGCCATTATCTTTTCCTCCGAATTCTAGCTTTATCTAGTCTTTATCAGGTGCGCCTTCTTCCGCCTCCGAGGCCGCCGGGGCCTTCGCCGCCGCCAACGATTGCAGCAACGCCGGGTCTTGCAGGACCTTCGCAATGAGTTCTTCCGCGCCGGTTTTTCCGTCCATATAGGTCACCAGATTGGATAGCTGTTCGCGAGCCTCCAGCAGCTTGCTTAACGAATCCACCTTCCGCGCGATCGCCGCAGGAGAAAAATCGTCCATGTGTTCAAAGGTGATGTCGACGCTCAAATTGCCGTCACCGGTGAGGGTATTGGGCACCTGAAACGCGACTCGCGGCTTGATCGCGCTCATACGGTTGTTGAAGTTATCCACGTCGATCTCCAGAAACTTACGGTCGGCCACCGGCGGCAAAGGCTCCACCGGCTTGCCGGACAAGTCCGCCAGCACCCCCATGACAAACGGAATCTGGATCTTTTTTTCCGCGCCGTATAATTCGACGTCATATTCTATTTGCACACGCGGCGCACGATTCCGCGCGATGAATTTTTGACTGCTACCGGCCATGATATGCCTCCGATTTCACGATTCCCCATTTACCGCGGCGGGCACAGCATACGCCCATCGCAACCCATTATCGCCGTTTTCGCTCTTCACCCTTTCCGGTGCCACCGTCCGACTATTTTCGGTCAATCCGATTCAATCCCCGCGATATGCTGTATCTGCGACAGGCTATCCGGCACAAGATCATTGATGATCTCGACGAAATTCTTAGTCAAGAGACGCTGCGCACGGCGTATCAGCAAGGGAGCAGGGTTAGCGGGCTCGGTACGTTCGATGTAGCTGCAGATCTTGTCCAGCATGCGAACCACGTCTTCGCGGCTGCGTATCTCTGACGAAACACCGGTCGCGACCCCGCCTGTGGCGGCATCCCCTTCCTCGGTCGCTTCGGCGGCGATGTCCGCTGCCGGGGCGGCGGCTTGAATGACCGCTTTGAGCAGACCGGCCAACTCGGCCAGATCCGGGCCTTGGGCCTCCCCACATCGTTCCACCAAGACCCGGCGTATACCGGCGATGGCCTCCACGGCCTCACCCGCGGCGGCGACGACCTCCGCGTTTTGCGGTGCGCGCAGGATCTCGTCGATTTCGCCCAAGCCGGGCACGCTTCCGCTGTCCCCGGGCTGTTTGCCCAAGGCGATCAACACCTCGCGCATCGACACGTGCGCGTGTTGGGCGACACTGTTGAACCTGACCGAACGCACGTCGCGCAGCAAGGTATCGGCGTCGGCGAGGGGGGCAAGGGCATTGAGCCGCATAGTAGGATCGAGCCCGTCGTCCGGGTCGAGGGCGGGATGCACGTGATCCCAATAACGCTCGAGCAGCCCCCTGACGAGGTTCAAGCCGGAGGCCAACCCCGGCATGCCTTCAGTGCGGGTGAGGGCACGGGCCAGCAACGCCGCTACGCGTAAGTCCTTGGTGCGCGAGAACAATGCCGCCGCGCGCTGGCCAACATCTTTCCAATCAGGTTCTTCGGCGGGAACTACGGTATCGCCAAACTGCTGTTCCGGCTTGCCCTGCGCCGCCTGGTCCAACGCCATGAAATCACGGTCATATTCCAAATCGGGCCCGCAGGGCGAATCGGCCGCGATCGGATCGAGCAACGAATCCGTTTCCATTGGCTTCAGCCCCCGTATTTATAATTTTATAATGTGAGCGCCCGCGGTATCGAGCAGCTTTTCTTAAACGGCTAACAGAGAGTAAAGGGCGCGTAATGCCCTCTCTCGAACAAACTCGTAGATTTTACAAGATTAAGAGCCGGTGTAAGTGCTGTCAAGTGAATTGTTTTAAGGCCTTAGCATCATGAAGCCGGGCAAAATTGCCGCGTCCCCTGACGCGATTGACGTCGGAGTCCAACACGCCTTCCGGCCGATTGAGAGGTTAGGGCAGGCCCATAACCAAATAAAAGGCCGTGCATAAGCATGGCCCCCATATTCTGCTACCGCATCCCGAAGCCGACCGCCCCGCCCCCACCCGGCAGCACTGCCTTCTTTTGCTCTCCCTGGCGAAGAACCCCCCAAAAAACGGCATCATGCGTAACATTTAGGACGTCCGCCACCGCCCGCTTCAATTCCAAATTTCCAGAATCACCGGACAGAATGGCGGTGTCTATACA
>JARRNI010000124.1:0-8947 GCA_037385125.1 Pseudolabrys sp. | reverse complement strand
CCGGGGGTAACCCAGGGCATTCCGCCGCAATACATGAAGGGATATCACGATAAGCAGGCGGCGGCCGCCTCCGCGACGGAAGCGCGGACGGGCGACGGCGCCAGCAAGAGTGCCATGGGCGCGCCGCAAACGAAGAGCGCCGCCGCGCCGGCGGCCAAGCGCAAGCCTGTGCCGCTGCACGTCGTTAAGAGCAAGCCGAAACCGAAGCCGAAGCACCACAAGCGGGTGGTGAAACGCAAAGCCAAGCCGAAACCGCAGGCCGCCGCCAAGCCGGCAGCAAAGCCTGCGCCGCAGCCGGCGGCGCAGCAGGCGCGGCAGTCGTCGTGGCCAGCGCCAACGCCCTCTCAGGCTAACAACCACGGCGGCTGGCCCAGCACCGCCCAGCCGCAAGCCTCGCAGGGCGGCTGGCCCTCGAGCACCGCCCAGCCGCAGCAGCAGAACTCGCCCTGGCCGGCGGCGCCGGCGCCGGGCGGCTTCTCGCACTGAGCCGCGGGGCGGTCATGCGCGGGCTTGACCCGCGCACCTATCTGGCAAACACATCGTCGCAATTTATCTACTGGCTTGCCGGCCGTGCGCGGCAATGACAGGACCTCATGAGCTTCACCGTCGCCATCATCGGCCGGCCGAACGTCGGCAAATCGACCCTGTTCAATAGGCTGGTCGGCCGCCGCGTGGCGCTGGTTGACGACCAGCCCGGCGTGACGCGCGACCGTCGCGAGGGTGAGGCGCGACTCGGCGACCTCGACTTCACCGCGGTCGATACCGCCGGCCTCGAGCAGGCGGCGGCCGCCAGCCTCAGTGGCCGCATGCGCGCGCAAACCGAGGCTGCGATCGCGGACGCCGACGCCGTCTTCTTCATGATCGACGCGCGCCAGGGTCTCACGCCGGTCGACCGCGCCTTCGCCGATCTCGCCCGCCGCTCCGGCAAGCCGACGATCCTCATCGTCAACAAGAGCGAGGGCACGGCGGGCGAGGCGGGCCGGCTGGAAGGCTATGCGCTCGGGCTCGGCGAGCCGGTGGCGATTTCGGCCGAGCACAATGAGGGAATGGCCGATCTGTACGAGGCTCTGCGCGCCGCGCTGCCCGAGGCCACGGCGGCGCAACAGCAAGAGCCGGAACAGCACGAAGCCCATCCGATCCGCGTCGCCATCGTCGGGCGGCCGAACGCAGGCAAGTCGACGCTGGTCAACCGGCTGATCGGCGCGGAGCGTCTGCTCACCGGGCCGGAGGCCGGCATTACCCGCGACGCGATTGCGGTCTTGCACGCCTGGTGCGATCACGAGTTCCGCGTCTACGACACCGCCGGCCTTCGCCGGCGCTCGCGGGTTGCGGAAAAGCTGGAGAAGCTGTCGGTGGCCGACGCGCTCAACGCCGTGCGCTTCGCTGACGTCGTGGTAGTGCTGATCGACGTCGAGCATCCATTCGAAGAGCAGGACCAGCGCATCGCCAACCTGGTCGAGCAGGAAGGGCGCGCGCTGGTGCTGGCGGTCGGCAAATGGGATCTGCAGGAAAAGAAGGCCGGCGCCATCTCCAAATTGCGGGCGCAGGCCGAGGAGAAACTCAGGCAATTGAAGGGCGTGTCGCTGGTGGCGGTGTCGGGACTGACTGGGGAGGGCCTCGACCGGCTGATGCAGGCGGTCGTCGACGCTTATGAAGTGTGGAACAGGCGCGCGCCGACGGCGGCGCTCAATCGCTGGTTCGAGCAGGCGCTGGCGAGCCATCCGCCGCCGGCGGTGGCGGGGCGCCGGCTCAAGCTCAACTACATTACCCAGGTCAAGACGCGGCCGCCGACCTTCGTCGTGTTCTGCACGCGCGCCGACGCCGTGCCCGACGCCTACAAGCGCTATCTGGTGAACGGGTTGCGCGACGCCTTCGATCTGCCCGGCACACCGATACGGCTGATGCTGCGCGAGAAGGAAAATCCGTTCAAGGGCAGGGCGAAGCGCAGGCGCTGAAACCGCGCCGCCACCATAGTGGTTCCTGCGTGAGCTTCACGCCGCGCTCCGCCGATATCTGCGCGCTCGGCCGAAGACAATACCAGCCGCGACCTTCGCGCGTCTATTCCTTGGCCGCGCGCAGCAGGAAGCGATAGGTGCCGTCGAACACCGTATTGGTGGAGGAGGTCCACATCGAATCCTTGCCCAGCGTATCGCGGCTGGCATGGATGCGGCGGCCACGCATCTCGCGCACGGCCGCTTCCTCCTCGCTCATCGGCTGAAGCTCGAACGCGGGCTCGGCCGGCAGGAACAGCATCTGCATGAACGGCTCGCCCGGGCGGAACACGTGGCGGCGGCCTTCCGGCGGCGCCTTGAACACCACGAAGGAGATCATCGGCCAACAGTTGGTCCGCAGCAGCGCCGGCACCGCCAGCGGCACCTCGTCGTCCGCATCGGTGTAGAAGCGCGGATGCGGCTCGGTGCGCACCGCCATGTCGGGCGTGACGTGCAGGTCGAGCAGCAGCTGATAGGTGTAGTAGTTCTCGCCGAACGGGCGGAACGGCGGCCACTGGATGCCGGTGCCGGGATCGGGCCCGAAGTCGCCTTCGAGCGCCACCCGGCCGTCGCGCTTGGTCACGTGCAACTCGTTGTCATAAGGATAGCACAGCTCGATGCCGTATTGCGCGCCCTCCGTGAAGGGCATGCAGTGCCAGCCGTATTCGTGCGAGCCGTCGCGGCGCGGCTCCGGCTTGCCGGCCCAGCCCGGCATTTCCAGCTTGGTGCGGCGCAAGCCGTGGCTCGAACAGCCTGTATTTGACGGTGTGCATGGGGCTCCTCGGTCGCCTGAAGGTGCACGAGGGTGGCGGATCGGGCAACTCAACGCTTGGCGGTGCCGGATTGTTCCGGAAAGCGCTAGCTCGGCGGATGGAAAGCGAGGAATTTGCCGGCGCGATGGTCGTACAATTTCCCGCTCTCTTCGCATTCCGGCAGGCACAGCGGCACGATCGTCTTTGAGATTTCTTCCGGCGTTGGCAGCGTCATCGGGTCGATGCCGGGAAAGGCGGTCGCGTACATGCGCGTGCGCGTGGGGCCGGGCGAGAATAGGTTGGCGCGGACATTGGTGGTGGCGGTCTCCGCCGCGTAAGTGCGCACCAGCACTTCCAGGGCCGCCTTCGAGGCGGCATAGGGGCCCCAATAGGCGCGGTCCTTGTGCGCGACGCCCGAGGTCAGGAAGACGGCGCGCCCCGCGCTCGAGCGCTGCAGCAGCGGATCCATGCAGCGGATGAGCTGCCAGTTGGCGGTGACGTTGACGGCAAAAACGTTGTCCCAATCTTTCGGCTCCACATGGCCGAGCGGCGACAGCGGCCCCAGAATGCCGGCATTGCCGATGAGCACGTCGAGGCGCTGGTAGCGCTCGTTAAGCGCGAGGGCGAGCCGGGCGATGCCGTTGTGATCCTTCATGTCGAGCGGCACCAGCGTGGCGCCCGATCCGGCGGCGTTGATCTTGTCGTCGAGCTCCTCCAGCCCGCCGACGGTGCGCGCCACGGCCACGATATGAGCGCCCGCTTCCGCCAGATGCAGCGCGAGCGCGGCGCCGAGGCCGCGCGAGGCGCCGGTGACGAGGGCGATCTTGTCGGCGAGGGGTCTGGGGTTACTCATGCGTTAAAACTCATCCTGAAAAGGCGGAGAAGCCGCCGTCTCGAAGGATGAGGCCTCATGCTTCGAGACACCGCGCTATCGCGCGGCTCCTCAGCATGAGGAGACACGCCGGTCAAGTCGAAGGAGCTATATCGCCTCCGCCAGCAGCGACAATTGCCGCGGGGAAGCTTCCTGCGCGTCGAGGTCGGTGAGCGGCGTCGGATAGTCGCCGGAGAAGCAATGGTCGGTGACTTGCGGGCGCGCGGGATCGCGCGCCGGCAGCCCCATGGCACGGTAGATGCCGTCGACCGAGAGGAAGGCGAGGCTGTCGGCGCCGATGAACTGCCGCATCTGCTCGAGGTCATGAGTGGCGGCGAGCAGCTTCTCGCGCTCGGGCGTGTCGATGCCGTAATAGTCGGGATGGGTGATGGGCGGCGAGGCGATGCGGAAATGCACTTCCGTCGCGCCGGCCTCGCGCATCATCTGCACGATCTTGCGCGAAGTGGTGCCGCGCACGATCGAATCGTCCACCAGCACGATGCGCTTGCCCTTGACCACGGCGCGGTTAGCCGAATGCTTCAGCCGCACCCCCTGGTCGCGAATCGCCTGGGTCGGCTGAATGAAGGTGCGCCCGACATAGTGGTTGCGGATGATGCCGAGCTCGTAGGGGATGCCGGCTTCCTGCGCGAAGCCGATCGCCGCCGGCACGCCGGAGTCCGGCACCGGCAGGATCACGTCGACGTCGGCCGGCGCCTCGCGCGCCAGCTCCTTGCCCATGTTCTTGCGCACGTCATAGACGTTGCGGCCGCCGACGATCGAGTCGGGCCGCGCGAAGTAGATGTATTCGAAGATGCAGGGACGCGCCTGCATGGGCGGGAACGGCTTGTGCGACTGCATGCCGTCCTCGTCGAAGATGATCACCTCGCCGTTCCCGACGTCGCGCACATATTGCGCGCCGATGATGTCGAGCGCGCAGGTCTCCGAGGCGAGGATGGGGCAGCCGTCGAGCGTGCCGATCACAAGCGGGCGGATGCCGAGCGGGTCGCGCGCGCCCACCAGCTTCTTGTTGGTCAGGCCGACGAAGGCAAAGGCGCCCTCGAGCTGGCGCAGGCCCTCGATGAAGCGGTCGACGAAGCGGTTGCGCTTGGCGCGCGCCACCAGGTGCAGGATGACCTCGGTGTCGCTGGTCGACTGCATCATGGCGCCTTCGTGCACCAAAGCTTTGCGCAGGGCGATGCCGTTGGTGATGTTGCCGTTGTGGCCGATGGCGAAGCCGCCGGTTTCCAGCTCAGCGAACAGCGGCTGCACGTTGCGCAGGATGGTCTCGCCGGTGGTCGAATAGCGGGTATGGCCGATGGCGGCCATGCCGGGCAGCCGGTCGATTACCTCGCGGCGGGAGAAGGTGTCGCCGACCAGGCCGAGGCGGCGCTCGGAGTGGAAGCGCTGGCCGTCGAAAGAGACGATGCCGGCGGCCTCCTGGCCGCGATGCTGAAGCGCGTGCAGGCCGAGCGCCGTGATGGCAGAGGCGTCCGGATGGCCGAAAATGCCGAACACGCCGCACTCCTCGCGCAGGCGGTCGGCGTCCGGATCGAAGGCGGCGTCGGCCGTCGGCGTGAGGTCTCGCTCGGGTTGCTGCATCGGTTTATCGCGTTCCGCTTGACGGTTGCAGGTCGGTACGCTGGTCGGGAGCCGCATCGGCCGGCTCCTGCTCCTGGCGCTTGCGCTGCCTGAAGTCAGATATGGTCGCGTCGAGGTTCTCGGGCAACAGGGATTCCAGCCATTGTCCAGTGCTTTGCAGCACGACCCGCGATTTGGCGTCCTTGATCCAGGTCGGCTGGCTGTGCTCAGGCACCAGCCAAACGAAGAACACGAAAGCCACCACGACCACGAGCAGCCCGCGGCCGAGCCCGAACAGGAAGCCGAGCGTGCGGTCGAGCGCGCCGACCCGGCTGTCGAGCACCATATCGGAGATTCGCACGGTGACGACGGCGACCACGATCAGCGTCACCAGGAACACGATGGCCGCGGCGATGATATTGGTCGCAGTGTCGCCCAGGCCGACATAGGACTTCACGAAAGGCGCAAGCCGCGCATAGAAGGCGAGCGCCGCCAGCGCGGCGACGATCCAGGCGGCGATCGACAGGATCTCGCGCATGAAACCGCGGATCATGGCCAAGAGGCCGGAGATCAGCATCACCACGAGCAGCAGGACATCGAGCAGCGTGATCGGCATGGGCGACTCAGGCGCTCCGCAGGCAGGCGCTGCCGGCGCCGCCGGTGCGGCGCAGAGAATCCCCGGCCGCCAGGGCGGCTGCGGGCAGGGGCGGCAATGTCGGCCGTAATTTCTTAATTTTGAGCCCGTTTCTGGGCGGCCGGGCGCGAGCAGGCAAGGCCGCCGGAGGAGGTTTCGACGCCCCGTTGTATAGCGGGGCGTCACGGTGCCGTCACCCGTCTTGTCCACGGCTTTCGCCGGTCTGGCCGCTCGCGGCGATGTCGACCACCAGACCGGCCAAGCTCGTCACATCGCTCACGGCGAGGCCCGGTTCGCCCGCCTCGCCGCGCACCGCCTCGGGAACGACGGCGCGGGTAAAGCCGAGCTTTGCGGCTTCCTTGAGACGGGCCGCGCTCTGTGCCACCGGCCGCACCGCGCCGGACAGCGAGACTTCGCCGAAATAGACCGCATCGGCCGGCAGCGGCGCATGGGTGAGCGAGGAGACCAACGCCGCGGCGGCGGCGAGGTCGGCGGCCGGTTCCTGGATGCGCAGGCCCCCCGCCACGTTGAGATAGACGTCGTGGCCGCCCAGCCGCACGCCGCAATGGGCCTCCAGCACCGCCAGCACCATGGACAGCCGGCTCGGGTCCCAGCCGACCACGGCGCGGCGCGGCGTGCCGAGCGTGGACGGCGCCACCAGCGCCTGCATCTCCACCAGCACCGGCCGCGTGCCCTCGATGCCGGCGAACACGGCGGTGCCGGGGCTGCCCAGCTCGCGGCCCGACAGGAACAGTTCCGACGGGTTGGCGACCTCGCGCAGCCCCGAACCAGTCATTTCGAACACGCCGATCTCGTCGGTTGGCCCGAAGCGGTTCTTCACCGCGCGTAAAATGCGGAACTGGTGCGAGCCCTCGCCCTCGAAGGAGAGCACGGCGTCCACCATGTGCTCGACCACGCGGGGGCCGGCGATCTGGCCGTCCTTGGTCACATGGCCGACCAGGATAATCGCCGCGCCCGTGCGCTTGGCGAAACGGATGAGCGTCTGCGCCGAGCCGCGCACCTGCGTCACGGTGCCGGGCGCGGAGTCCACCATGTCGGTCCACATGGTCTGGATCGAATCGATCACGATCAGCCTGGGCGTCTTGCCCTCGGACAGGGTGGCGATGATGTCCTCGACTGCGGTCTCGGCGGCAAGCTCGACGGCAGCATTGCGCAAGCCCAGCCGCTCGGCGCGCAGGCGCACCTGCGCCACCGCCTCCTCGCCGGAGATATAGACGGCGCGGTGGCCGGCACGGGCGAGCGCTGCGGTGGCCTGGACCAGCAGCGTCGACTTGCCGATACCGGGGTCGCCGCCGACCAGCAGTACCGAGCCGCGCACGAAGCCGCCGCCGGTGACGCGGTCGAGCTCGGTGATGCCGGAGGCGAGCCGCGGGGCGTCGTGCGCCTCGCCGGCCAGCGGCTCGAGCGCGAAGGGCCGCCCCTTGCGCGGCGCCTTGCCGGGGCCGGCCGGGCGCTCGGCGCCTTCCTCGCTCAGCGTGTTCCATTCGCCACAGGCCTCGCATTTGCCCTGCCAGCGCTGGCGGGCGGCGCCGCAGTTCTGACAGATGAAGGAGAGGCTGCGCTTGGACATGGCAATGGAACTCCAGAATCGTCCCTAATGGCCGCTCCGACGCTAAAGCGACGCTAAGAACATTACAAGAACATTCTTTAAGAAGGGCTTATCGGCAGGGAATTGCGCCGCTCAGGCCCGATAAACCCGGTGATAGCGGGCCCCCAGGCTCGTCAGCACCTCATACCCGATGGTGCCGGACACATGCGCCACCGCATCGACGCTGATCTCGTCGCCGATCAGGGTGACCATGTCGCCGCGGCGCGCCGCATTGTCGGGCAGGGCGGTGATGTCGATCGCCATGAGGTCCATGGAGATACGCCCGGCGGTCGGGCAGCGCTTGCCCGCCACGATGGCATCTCCGCCCGGCGCCTCGTCGGAGGAGCCGTTCGAGCGCATGAAGCCGTCGGCATAGCCGATGCCGACCACGGCGATGCGGCTGGCGTGGCGGGCGGTCCACGCCGCGTCGTAGCCGACGGTATCGCCGCGCGCGACACTGCGCACCTGCAGGATGCGCCCCTGCAATTCCACCACCGGCCGCATGAGATTTGGCCGCCCCGGCGTCGGATTGACCCCGTAGAGCGCCACGCCCGGCCGCACCATGTCGCAATAGGCGGCGCTGCCGAGAAAGACGCCGGAGGAGTTGGCAAGCGAGGAGGGGATGCCGCGATAGAGCATCCTGATCTCGCGGAAGGTCTTGATCTGGCGGTCGTTGAGCGGGTGCTCCGGCATCTCGGCGCAGGCGAGATGGCTCATCAGCAGGGTGATGCCGTGGTTCTCGGCGCGGATGCGCGGCGCCAGCGCCGATGCCTCGTTGACCGAAATGCCGAGCCGGTTCATGCCGGTGTCGACATGCAGCGCGGCGCCGCCCTGCCAGCCGCTGGTGGCGACGAAGGCGTCCCATTCGGCTAGCTCCACCAAGCTGCCGATCACCGGCCGCGCGCCGGTTTTGGCGTAGGCCGGCGCGGTGCCGGGCATCAGTCCGTTGAGCACATAGACCGCGGCATCGGGCGCGGCGCTGCGCGCGCGCGCGGCCTCGGCGAGGTCGGCGACGAAGAAGGTGCGGCAGCCGCCACGCGCCAGGCGGCGGGCGACCGGCTCCAGACCGCAGCCGTAGCCGTCGGCCTTGATCACGGCGGCGCATTCGGCCGGCGTCGCCCGCCGTGCCAGCGCGCGCCAGTTGGCTTCCAGCGCGGCGAGATCAACGGTCAGGCTGCCGCCGGCCTCGGCCGCCGGCGGCCCGACGGTGATATCCTGCTCGTCGGCGCCGTAGGCGGGCGCGTCCTGCGGTTGTTCGGTTGCGGTTTCGGCCTCGGCCATAATGGCAGGTTCATAGCCGTCCGCGCGCGCGCCGTCCATGCGGGCAATCCGCCCGGCCGCGCCCGGCCGTCATTGCCCGGGGATTTTCCCCACCTTGACTTCGATAGCGGCGTAATAGGCGGCGAGGTCGGCCATATCGTCGTTCGACAGCTTCGGCACCACCAGCGACATCATCTCGTTCTTGCGCGTGCCCTCGTGGAAAGCATGTAGCTGCGTCACCAAGTATTGCTC
>JARRNI010000123.1:0-9624 GCA_037385125.1 Pseudolabrys sp. | reverse complement strand
ACGCCGCTGACCAAGGCGGACGTGCGGCGCTTCGCCGACATGGAGATCTTCGTCGAGATCAAGGAGAACGTGCGCGGCGCCGACGTCTTCGTCATCCAGTCGACCTCGTTCCCGGCCAACGACCACCTGATGGAACTGCTGATCATTATCGACGCGCTCAAGCGCGCCTCGGCGCGGCGCATCACGGCGGTGATTCCCTATTTCGGCTACGCCCGGCAGGACCGCAAACCGGGCCCGCGCGCGCCGATCTCGGCCAAGCTGGTGGCCAACCTGATCACCCGCGCCGGCGCCGACCGCGTGATGACGCTGGACCTGCACGCCGGCCAGATCCAGGGTTTCTTCGACATTCCCACCGACAACCTCTACGCCTCGCCGCTGATGGTGCGCGACATCAAGGAGAACATCGCTCTCGACAACGTGATGGTGGTGTCGCCCGACGTGGGCGGCGTCGCGCGCGCGCGCGGGCTCGCCAAGCGCATCAACGCGCCGCTCGCCATCGTCGACAAGCGGCGCGAGCGTCCGGGCGAATCCGAGGTGATGAACGTGATCGGCGAGGTCGAGGGCCACTCCTGCGTGCTGGTGGACGACATCGTCGACTCCGCCGGCACCCTGGTGAACGCGGCCGACGCGCTGCTCGCGCAGGGCGCCAAGCAGGTCTGCGGCAAGCAGTCCTTCAGCTTCAACAAGCCGGCATACAAGTGGCACCATCGCATCGAGAACGCCTTCTGCAGGCTCAAGGACTTCCGCAGGATCGCAACTCGCTACGATAGGTTGGCCAGAAACTATCTGGCCTCCGTTTGCCTCATCGCTGTTATCGTATGGTGGACGTAATGAGTCTTAGCCCTAGTTCGGCGCGTTCCCGGGTTCCAAATCCCGTTAGAAATTATCCACCACTGATTCACCGTGCCGCAGCTTTCGCTGTGGAGATTCGCGCCGTCGCGGGTTGCCACCGAGTCGCAAATCACTGCGTATTAGCCCTCGACGATGCCTTTGGCGGGCGGAATCGAGCGGGTTATAGTCGGTTGGCCTGGTGATTCGTCGCCGCGGTCAAGGCGTCCCCGTATCCCTCGCGTCTGACTTTCGGTCCGGGCCGGTTCCGGCCCAACGGTGCCGTGTGCGTGCGGTGGCGTGCGTTTCCCCGTGCTCCATTCGGCAAAGCGGAGACGTCATGTCCCTCGGCAATTACGCGGACGAAGCGCGCCTCAATCCCCTCGACGTGGTGGAGCGGCTGGCCGCTGGCAATGACTGGTCGTTCGAGCGCGCCGGCGACGACGAGATCACCATCCTGGTGACCGGCCGCTGGGCCGATTATCAGGTCTCCTACACCTGGATGGGCGACATCGAGGCGCTGCATCTGGCCTGCGCCTTCGACCTGCGCATCCCGCAGCGCCGCTGCGCCGAGGTGCAGGCGCTGATCTCGCTGATCAACGAGCGCATGTGGATCGGCCATTTCGACCTCTGGGTGAAGGAGGGCATCGTCATGTTCCGCCACGCGCTGGTGCTGGCGGGCGGCGTGGAGGCTTCCGGCCGGCAATGCGAGTCCCTGCTCGGCACTGCGCTCGACGCGTGCGAGCGCTATTTCGCCGCTTTCCAGTTCGTGGTCTGGGCGGGCAAGAGCGCGCGCGAAGCGCTCGACGCCGCCATGTTCGAGACCTCGGGCGAGGCGTAGGGCAGCGCGACAGCCCCCTCTTGTCATGCCCCGCGAAGGCGGGGCATCCAGTACTCCGGAAGATCGAGACTTGACCGCTGCGTCGGTGGATACTGGATCATCCGCCTTCGCGGTGATGACCGCGGAGAATGTCGTGGCGCCCCGCAGGACCAACCAAAGCACCCTCGCCAAATTCCGCGGCCACCTCGTGCTGCTCGGCGCCGGCAAGATGGGCCAGGCCATGCTCGACGGCTGGCTGGCGCGCGGGCTTGATCCGAGAAAGGTCGTCGTGCTGGAGCCGCAGCCGGGCAAGGCCGTGAAGGCGCTCAAGCGGCGCGGGCTCAAGCTCAACCCGGAAGCCAAAGACAAGGCCGAGCCCGCGCCGGCTACGGCCATCGTGATCGCGGTCAAGCCGCAGACCGCGCCGCAGGCGCTGTCGGCGCTCGCACCTTATGTGAGCAAGGGCACGTTGGTGCTCTCGATTATGGCCGGCCGCACCATCCGCTTCCTGCAAGATGCCATGCCGGCCGGAACGGCGATCGTGCGCGCCATGCCCAATACGCCCGCCGCCATCGGCCGCGGCATCACCGTCGCGGTGCCCAATGGGAGGGTCTCGGTGCGCCAGCGCCGCCAGGCCACCGATCTGCTGGCTGCCATGGGCGCGGTGGAATGGGTGCGCGACGAGGCGCTGATGGATGCGGTGACCGCCGTGTCCGGCTCCGGCCCGGCTTACGTCTTCCTGCTGGCGGAGGCGATGGCCAAGGCTGGCGTGGCCGCAGGCCTGCCGGCGGCTCTGGCCGCGCGCCTGGCGCGTGAAACCGTGGCAGGGTCGGGCGAGTTGTTGCAGCGCTCCGGCATCGACGCCGCTACCTTGCGGCAGAATGTTACCTCTCCCGGCGGCACCACCGCCGCCGCCCTGGACGTGCTGATGGGGCCCGGCGGCTTCGACGAACTGCTTACCCGGGCGATCGCCGCCGCCGCTAGGCGCGGGCGCGAACTGGCGGGCTGAGCCTTCGCCCTGGAAGCGGCGCCTCTGCCGGCCTAAATTACCCAGAGGGGGGTCCGATCAACCGAATGGGAGGTCCGCCATGGTCCGCAAGCCTAAACGTGAACGCAAAGAGCGGCCGGCCCCGCCCCCGCCACGCGGAACCTCCGACCGCGACATGGCGGTCGATGCACTGATGGCGCTGCTGACCGAGCATGACTTTCAGGACATCGGACTGGCCGAGGTAGCCGGCCGCGCCAGCCTGAAGCTGTCGCAATTGCGCGCCGAGTTCGGCTCGACGCTGGCGATCTACGCCGCCCATGTCAAGGATATCGACCGTGCGGTGCTCGCCGGCGGCGAGGACATGACCGACGAATCGCCGCGCGAGCGGCTGTTCGACGTCGAGATGCGGCGGCTGGAAGCCATGGCACCCTACAAGGAGGCGGTGCGCTCGATGCTGCATTCGGTCCGCCGCGATCCGCCGCTCGCCCTGGCGCTCAACGCGCTTGCGCTGCGCTCGCAGCGCTGGATGTTGGAAGCTGCTGGCATCAACGCGGCCGGCCCCAAAGGCGTGATGCGCGCGCAAGGCGCCGCACTGCTGTTCGCCCGCGTGCTCGACGTCTGGCTGCGCGACGAAGACCCGGCGATGGACCGCGCCATGGCCGCGCTCGACCGCGGCCTCGCCAGCGCGGAACGCTGGGACGGCTTCATCGGCGATCTCATGTGCATCCCGCGCTGCATCCTGCGCGGGCCGCGCCGCTACCGCCGGCGCTACCGCGGCGAGGAAGAGCCGGAGGCGGCGTAGGCTGCTCCGTTTACACCGGTACCCTGACCGTCGCCCGCAGGCCGCCGAGCGGCGAGTCGCCAAGCATGATGTCGCCGCCATGCGAGCGCGCGATGTCGCGGGCGATGGCCAGCCCTAGGCCGGTGCCGCCCTCGTCCTGGTTGCGGGCGTCATCGATGCGCAGGAACGGCTTGAACACCTCCTCGCGCATGTAGGGCGGGATGCCGGGGCCGTCGTCGTCGACGGTGACGGTAAGCCAGCGATGGTCGCGGTGGCCGGTAATGGCGATGGTGGAGCCGAAGCGCGCCGCGTTCGACATCAGATTGCCGAGGCAGCGCTTGAACGCGGCCGGCCGCACGGTGACGATCGGCGGCCCGTGGAAGATGACGCTGGCCTTATGGCCGTGCCGCTCGGCGTCGAGCTTGAGCTCGTCCAGCAGCTCGGACATGTCGGTGGGCGCCGCCAGCTCGCCGAGATCGCCGCGCGCGAAGGCGAGATAGGCCTCCAGCATGCGCGCCATCTCGTCGACGTCCTTGGTCATGGATTCCACTTCCGGCGTCTTCTTCTCGATCAGTGCCAGCTCGAGCTTGAAGCGGGTGAGCACGGTGCGCAGGTCGTGGGAAACGCCGGCCAGCATGGCGGTGCGCTGCTCGAGCGCGCGCTCGATGCGCGTCTTCATCTCGATGAAGGCGGCGGCGGCACGGCGCACCTCGCGCGCGCCGCGCGGGCGGAAGTTCGGCACTTCGCGGCCCTTGCCGAAGCTCTCGGCGGCGTCGGCGAGCCGCAGGATGGGCTTGATCTGGTTGCGCAGGAAGATGACGGCGACGATCATCAAGACGATGGACGTGCCCACCATCCAGATCAGGAACATCTGCGCGTTGGAGGCGTAGGCCGCGCTGCGTCGTGCGAACACGCGCATCACCGTGTCGTCGAGCTGGATCCTGATTTCGACCAGGGCGGACTTGCCGACCGTATCGATCCAGAACGGCTTGCCGATCTGCTTGCGCAACTCGTCGGACAGCGCCGAGTCGAGCAGCGAGAAGAACGGCTTCGGTCCCGGCGGCGGCAGGTCGCCGAGCGGCAGGAAGTCGACCACCAGGCCGAGCCGCTGCTGCGCGATGCGCTTGATCTCGGCGCGGTCGGCATCCTGCGGATAACCGTTATAGACGTCGATCAGCGCGGCGATGTCGTGCACCACGCCGGCTGATAGGCGCTGGGTGACCTCGTTCCACTGGCGCTCGACGAACACGAAGGCGAGCACCGACTGCAAGATCAGCATCGGCATGATGATGATGAGCAGGGCGCGGGCGTAGAGGCCCTTCGGCATCACGCTGTTCATCCAGCGGCCAGCGCGCCGCCAGCCGTCGTGTATCTGGCCGAGCCCGCGGCCCGCCGCGCGCACCGCCGGCACCTCGCTGAAGCGCCGCCACTCGTCGTTGAGGCGCTGAACGGCGTTGCGTACCGCGGCGATGCCAGTGTCGAGGCTGGTCATGTGGTGATCACCAGCCGGTAGCCGACGCCGCGCACGGTCTGCACATAGAGCGGATTGGCGGGGTTGCGCTCGATCTTGCGGCGCAGGCGGTTGACCAACACGTCGATGGCGCGCTCGCTCACGGTGCCGCCGTTGCCGGCGAGAGCCGCGCGCGACACCGTCTCGCCCGGCGTGCCGGCGAGAATGCGCAGCATCTCGCGCTCGCGGTCCGTCAGCCGGATGATCTCCTCGCCTTTGCGCAATTCGCCGCGCCCCAGGTGATAGACGAAGGGCCCGAAGCCGATCTGCTCCGCCGGTGCCGCCACCGCCGGCTGCGCGCGCTTGAGGATGTTGGCGACTCGCAGCGCCAGTTCGCGCGGCTCAAACGGCTTGGACAGGTAGTCGTCGGCGCCGATCTCCAGCCCCTTGATGCGGCTCTCGGCGGCATCGCGCGCGGTCAGCATCAGGATCGGCACGTCGTTGGCGGCCGCGCGCATCGACTTGGCGAAGTCGAAGCCGGACTCGCCGGGCATCATGACGTCGAGGATCAGCAGGTCGAAGCGCAGGTGCTTCAGCTTGGCGCGCGCGTCGGCCGCAGTCTCGGCGGTGGTGACGCGATAGCCTTCGCTGCGCAGAAAGCGCGATAACAGATCACGGATGCGGCGGTCGTCATCGACGACCAAGACATGCGGCGCGTCGTCCGGGAGCGTGTCGGGAAAGGTCATTGCTCGCACCTACCCGCTCGTCCCCGCGAATGCGGGGACGCAGGGCTAAAACCAACGCGCCACGCGTTCGCATCGCTGGATTCCCGCATGCGCGGGAATGAACGGAGCAAGATGCGATGCCGCGACATAATCCTCTAGCCTCGCTTGACGTGGTCGGCGCGCGCGATCAGGCGCAGCACGCCTTCGCGGTTGTCGTCGTCGATCATGGCGGTGAGGAAACGGCGCGCCGCCTCGTGGGCGCCGGGGCCGAGCTGGCCGAAGGCGCGGTTGATGCGCTCCATCTGCAGGCCGGCGAGCTTGAGCGCCAGCGCCTCGCCCTTGGGCGTCCCATAGAGCAGGCGCTGCCGCCGGTCGAGCGCGCCCTCCTTCTGCACCACATAGCCCTTATCGACGAGTTGCTTGAGCACGCGGCCGAGCGACTGCTTGGTGATGTTGAGGATGTCGAGCAGGTCGGCCACCTTCATGCCCGGGTTGCGATTGACGAAGTGCAGCACCCGGTGGTGGGCGCGCCCGAAGCCGAGCCGTGACAGCACCTCGTCGGGATCGCCGACGAAATCGCGATAGGCGAAGAACAAGAGCTCGATGATGTCCCAGACCGGCTCGGCGCTTGGCCGCGGCCCAGGATGCTCGGCGACCCCACCGTCAGGATCGGCAGATTTGGCGTTCATATTTACGTCAGCCATGTTGACATATTTTGGTTTTATGTTACAAAACCGGACCATTGGACGAAATGATCGTACCGAGACGAGCCTTTCTGCGTTCGAGATGCCCGCCGGGGACGATAGGGCCGGTCCGGCCCCTTTCATACCGGGTGTTGCCCGGCGAAGCAAAGTGTTGGAATAGGCTCGGAAAATGCGCCATCAAGGCGGCAAGTGGCGGCACGGCCGCGCGCGGGGGGACGAGGCTTAAGGAGGATAGCATGGCTGCGCAGTCCTACGACCGGCTCGAGGGAGTCATCTGGTACGACGGCAAGCTGGTGCCCTGGGACAACGCCAATCTGCACGTGCTCAGCCACGGCCTGCACTACGGCAGTTGCGTGTTCGAGGGCGAGCGCGCCTATGGCGGCGAGATTTTCAGATGCACCGAGCATTCCGAGCGGCTCAAGCGCTCGGCCAATGTGCTCGATTTCGAGATTCCCTACTCCGTCGCCGAGATCGACGCAGCCAAGAAGCTGGTGCTGGAGAAGAACGCCAAGAAGGAGGCCTATGTCCGCCCGGTGGCCTGGCGTGGCTCGGAGATGATGGGCGTGTCGGCGCAGTCGAACATCATCCACCTCGCCATCGCCACCTGGGAATGGCCGAGCTATTTCGATCCCGAGCAGCGGCTTAAAGGCATCAAGCTCGACCTCGCCGACTACCGCCGGCCCGATCCGAAGACGGCGCCGGTCAAGGCCAAGGCCGCCGGCCTCTACATGATCTGCACTATTTCCAAGCACGCCGCCGAGAAGAAAGGCTGTGCCGACGCCATGATGCTGGACTGGCAAGGCCGCGTGGCCGAATGCACCGGCGCCAATATCTTCTTCATCAAGGACGGCAAGATCCATACCCCGATTGCCGACTGCTTCCTCGATGGCATCACGCGACGGACGGTGATCGGGCTGGCGCGCCAACGCGGCATCGAGGTGATCGAGCGCCGCATCATGCCGGACGAGCTCGACGATTTCGCCGAATGCTTCATCACCGGCTCGGCGGCGGAAGTGACGGCGGTGTCGGAGATCGCCCAGTGGCGTTTCACGCCGGGCGCCATCACCAAGATGCTGATGGACGACTATACGGCGGAAGTGAAGCCGAAGGCGGCGGCGGCGTAACGCGTATGCTTCACCCTGCCCTGGAGGGGTGAAGAGTGCTTGCCTCGCGATCGAGCTTTCATCTGATTCAATTGTCAAACAGCCACGCGCCATCGCCCGTGTTCTTTGTCGAGGCCCCGGACAAGCCTGTCTTTCCCTTGTCCCTCCAACAAGGAGGGGGACGGCGCGCCGTCAGGCGCAACCTTTTCCTAAGTGCACACCTCCTTTCGGAGGTGCGGCGCCTTTCGGCGCGCCATCGCGGCGTCTTGTCCCGGCGCCGGGCGGCGCTTTGCCCACGGATCGCTCGAAGCATGGGTGGCCCGCCGTCAGCCAGGCTCCTGGCGGGGACTCATAGTGGTCCCGGGCGGAGCCCCGGCGCCGCCCGGGAGGGGGAGGAGCGTTCATCTCCCCCGCGCGGGCGCCACGCCCTGCTCCACCGTTCATGACGCCTCATGAAAGCGCCCTCACATGAGCAGGACGTGGAAATGATAAAGGCGCTTTGGCGACCGGGATAAGTTTTTTGCGAGGACTGCTTTTGCGCGGAATATGAAGGGGATAGCAGCGCTGCGGCGCTTCTCTCCGCCTCATGCCGAGGAGGCCCAAAGTGCCGCGTCTCGAAGCATGAAGAGCCGAGAGAGTCCTCAGTCGCCCGGCTACATGCGCGTCAGCGCGAGGTCGGCGCTGTCCAGTGGGCGCACGAGCGTCACGTAGCGCACGCGCCAGCGCGCCAGAAAATTTGCCAGACGCTGGTCGAGCACGCGGCCGCGGCTTTCGGCGGCGTGGCGCAATAGGAGCGCGCCGCCGTGTTCGCGGACGATCATGCCGGCGTGGAAGTAGTCGAGATCGGCGCGGTGGCTGAGGAAGCCGATGATGTCGCCCGTTTGCACCATCGCCTTGTTCTTCAGCAACACGGCGCGCGGGATCACGCGCATGGTGAAACGGCGCGTTCCCAAGCCCTTCTGACTGTCGCAAGCCTTGTGGATCACGACTTCGCCGTCCATCGAAAGCCAACGGCAAAGCCCGTTGTCGACATTGCGCCGGCACCAGTCGAAGAAATAGTGATTGCGTTCGCGCCATTCGACCACGCCGTCGCGATAGCGGATCTTGCGCAGGAGACCGGCATATTCGTCGGGCTTGCGCGCGTTGGCAGCGGCCAGCACGGCTTCCAGAAAGGTCACGCAGTCGAAGGCGTCGTCGCGCACGACGAATTTCTCCGGCCGGTGCGGCCCGCCGATCAGCGTATGGGCGCCGTAGCGCGTGCCACGCAGCGCCGCCGAGATGAAATCGATGCGCTTGGAGACGGTTTGATATTTGCGGGCTTCGATGATCAGCTTGTCGATGCGCTTTTCGCCTGCGCGCGCGGGGCGCGCGCCGGCCGCAAGCACGGCGCCGCCGGCCATCAGGCGCAGCAGGTCGCGGCGGGTGGTCGGGGAATCGCGCATGGTCTTATTCTGCCACAAAACCGCGTGACGGCGCGCCGGTCAGGCCACCCTCATTCCGCCGCTTCGTGCTTGGCGCCTCCGCCGCTCCAGCGCCCGGCCGCGGCATCGTCGCTTTGCTTGGCCTCGACCCAAGCTTTGGCACCGGCCTTCTCCACCTGCTTCCAGAACGGCGCACGCGTCTTCAGGTAGTCCATGAGGAACTCGGCCGCCGTGAAGGCGGCCTGGCGGTGGGCGGAGGCGGTGGCCACCATCATGATGTCCTCGCCGGGCCGAATGCGGCCGTAGCGGTGGATGACGGCGACGCCGGCGAGCGGCCAGCGCTCGCAGGCTTCCGCCACGTGGCGCTCGATCTCGGCTTCAGCCATGCCGGGGTAATGCTCCAGGGTAAGCGCGGCGATCGGCTCGCCGTCCTCGGCGCCGCGGCAAATGCCGGTAAAGGTGACGACGGCGCCGACTTCGCTGCGACCCTGCGACAGCTTGGCCACTTCGGCGGCGAGGTCGAACGGCTCGCTTTGCAGGCGGACGGTGGTGGTCATGGAGGTAATGTAGTCGATCACGGCTTTCGCTTGAAGCCTACTCGGCACCGCCCCGTCAGCCCCCCGTCATGGGCGGAAAAAAGGCGATCTCGCTCGCCTGCGCGATCTTGGCCCCCGGCTGCACATGAGCGCGGTCGATGGCGACGCGGATCACGCGTGGATTCTCGAAGGCATAGGCGTATTCCTCGCCGCGCCCGGCCAGCCAGGTCATCAGCTCGGCCGCGGTGGTGACCTCGCCCGGAATCTC
>JARRNI010000122.1:0-8983 GCA_037385125.1 Pseudolabrys sp. | reverse complement strand
GCCCTTGCCCCCTCACCCGGCGCGCGACGCGCGCCGACCTCTCCCCCGAGGGGAGAGGTGAAGCAGAGTTTGCGGCGCGTTTTTCCACAACACCAAAGAAGAATTGCGCCATGACTCCCCTCTGGACCCTCGACACCATGGCCGCCGCCATGGGCGCGGAGAAATCCGGCAGCCTGCCCGCTGGCGTACCGGGCATCTCCATCGATACCCGCACCTTGGGCAAGGGCGAGGCCTTCTTCGCCATCAAAGGCGACAGCCGCGACGGCCACGAGTTCGTCGAGGACGCGCTGAAAACTGGTGCCGGCCTCGCCGTGGTGGCGCGCGCGCAACGCGCCCGCTTTGCGCAAGAGGCTCCGCTGCTCGTCGTCGACGACGTGCTGGACGGATTGCGTGCGCTCGCCCGCGCCAGCCGCGCGCGCACAAACGCGAAAGTGATCGCCGTCACCGGCTCGGTCGGCAAGACAGGCACCAAGGAGGCGCTCAAGCTGGCGCTGTCCGCCGACGGTGAAACGCATGTTTCGGCATCCTCCTACAACAATCACTGGGGCGTGCCGCTGTCGCTCGCGCGCTGCCCGCAGAGCGCCAGATACGCGGTGTTCGAGATCGGCATGAACCATGCCGGCGAGATCACGCCGCTCACCAAGCTGGCGCGCCCGCATGTGGCGATCGTGACCGCCGTCGAGCCGGTGCATCTGGAATATTTCGGCTCGCTAGAAAAAATCGCCGACGCCAAGGCGGAAATCTTTTTGGGTGTCGAGCCGGGCGGCGCCGCGCTGCTCAACCGCGACAACGCGCAATTCGATCGCCTGGCCAAAGCCGCGCAGGCGGCCGGCGTTCAGCGCATCCTCAGTTTCGGCGAAGCCGCGCAGGCGGACGCGTGTCTCGTTCGCTACGTCCTGCATGCCGACTGCTCCACCGTCGATGCGGACATTCTCGGCCAGCCGGTCACCTACAAGCTCGGCGCGCCCGGCTTCCATCTGGTGCACAATTCGCTCGCCGTGCTGGCGGCGGCGGCGCTGGTCGGCGCCGACCTGGCGCTGGCCGCGCTTGCGCTCGCTAATTTCAAGCCGGCGGCCGGCCGCGGCACCCGTGTCACCTTAAGCGTGCCCGGCGGCAGCGCGCTGTTGATCGATGAAAGCTACAACGCCAACCCGGCTTCCATGCGTGCGGCCATCGCGCTGCTCGGCCAAGCGCCGATCGGCCAACACGGACGCCGCATCGCCGTGCTGGGCGACATGCTGGAGCTCGGGCCCACCGGGCCGGAGCTGCACCGCGCTCTGGCCGGCCCGCTCGAAGCGGCCGGCGTGGACATGGTCTTTTGTTCCGGCCCACTGATGCACGCGCTATGGGAGGCCCTTCCCTCCGGCCGCCGGGGCGGCTATGCCGGGACGGCGGCGGAACTTGAGCCTTCCGTGCTGGGCGCCCTGCGTGAGGGCGACGCGGTCATGGTAAAGGGCTCGCTCGGCTCGAAGATGGGCCCCATCGCCAAGGCTTTGCAACGGCAATTTCCCCGCCAGGGCGCGCGAGCCGCGGGCTGAGACAGGATCGGTTTGATGTTCTATTGGCTGGCCGACTTCTCCGACCAACTCTCGTTCCTCAACGTCTTCCGCTATCTCACCTTCCGCACAGGCGGCGCCATCATCACCGCGCTGGTTTTCGTGTTCCTGTTCGGCGGCCCGATGATCGACCTATTGCGCGTGAAGCAGGGCAAGGGCCAGCCCATCCGCTTGGACGGCCCGCAGTCGCACCTGATCACCAAGAAGGGCACGCCCACCATGGGCGGGCTGATGATCTTGTCCGGCCTGTTCGTGGCAACCGTGCTGTGGGCGAACCCGGCCAATCCTTACGTCTGGGTCGTGCTCGGCGTCACCTTGAGCTTCGGGCTGGTCGGCTTCTACGACGACTATCTGAAGGTGACCAAGCAGACGAGCGGCGGCTTCGCCGGCCGCACCCGTTTCCTGATCGAGGCGGCGATCGCGATCGTTGCCTGCACTGCGCTGGTCCATCTCGGCACCGGCGCTACCGCCACGTCGCTCGTGTTCCCCTTCTTCAAGGAGCTGATGATCAATCTCGGCTGGGGCTTCGTGCTGTTCGGCGCCTTCGTGATCGTAGGCGCCGGCAATGCGGTCAACCTGACCGACGGCCTCGACGGCCTGGCCATCGTGCCGGTGATGATCGCGGCGGCGAGCTTCGGGCTCATCTCCTATCTCGCCGGCAACGCGGTGTTCGCCGAATACCTGCAGATCCATTACGTCGCCGGTACCGGCGAACTGTCGGTGCTGTGCGGGGCGGTGATTGGTGCCGGGCTCGGCTTCCTCTGGTTCAACGCGCCGCCCGCCTCGATCTTTATGGGCGATACCGGTTCGCTTTCGCTCGGCGGCCTGCTCGGCGCCATCGCGGTGGCGATCAAGCATGAGATCGTGCTCGCCATCATCGGCGGGCTGTTCGTGCTGGAAGCGGTGTCGGTGATCGTGCAGGTGATCTCGTTCAAGCTCACCGGCAAGCGCGTGTTCAAGATGGCGCCGATCCATCACCATTTCGAGCAGCTCGGTTGGACCGAGCCGCAGGTCGTGATCCGCTTCTGGATCGTCGCCGTGGTGCTGGCGCTGGCCGGACTGGCGTCTTTGAAGCTGCGATGAGAATTTCGGCCGTGTGGCGGGCTCGGCACCACCCTCCCCTGGAGGGGGAGGGTCGCTCATCGGAGCGGAGCGAAGATGAGCGGGGTGGGGTGAGCGGCCCTTCAGTTGGCTCCATGCCTTTCCAGTTCGCTTCGCGATTCACCCCCTCCCTGTCCGCTTCGCGGACCTACCTCCCCCCTCCAGGCGAAGGTCAAAAGTGCGCGCGGCAAAGCCCATGATCCCCGCCACCAGCTTCGCCGGCAAGAAGGTCGCCGTGTTCGGCCTCGGCAAGTCCGGGCTCATCTCGGCCGACGCGCTGGTCAAGGGCGGCGCCGAGGTGGTCGTGTTCGACGACAAGGAAAAGAGCCTGGCCGAGGCGCAGATCGCCGGCCTCGACGTCCGGGACCTGCACGAGATCGACTGGTCCGGAATCGCCGCGCTGGTACTTTCGCCCGGCGTGCCGCTCACCCATCCGGAGCCGCATTGGAGCGCCAGGCTCGCCCACAAGGCCGAGGTCGACATCATCGGCGACATCGAACTGTTCTGCCGCGAGCGCGCCGCGCGTGGGCTCGACTGCCCGTTCGTCGCCATCACCGGCACCAACGGCAAATCGACCACCACCGCGCTCACCGCCCATCTGCTCGCCGCGGCCGGGCACGACGTGCAGATGGGCGGCAATATCGGCGTGCCGGCGCTGGCGCTGCAGCCGTTCGCGCCCGGCCGTGTCTACGTGCTAGAAATCTCCTCCTACCAGATCGATCTCGCGCCTTCGCTCAGGCCCACCGTGGGCGTGCTGCTCAACGTGTCGGAGGACCACCTCGATCGTCACGGCAGCATGGAGAACTACGCCGCCCTCAAGGCGCTGGTGCCGGCCAGCATCGAGCCGGGCGGGACCGCGGTGATCGGCGTCGATGACCGCTATACCCGCGACGCCGCCGCCCGCATCGAGCGTGCCGGCCGGACGGTGGTCCGCGTGTCGGTTCAGGCGCCGCTGCGCGACGGCTATTACGCCGAGGGCGGCCGCATCGTGCACGCGGAAGGTGGTAAGACCCATGTTACGGCCGAACTCGCCGGCATCGCTTCCCTGCGCGGTACCCACAACGCGCAGAACGCCGCCTGCGCCGTCGCCGCCTGCACCGCGCTCGGCCTCGACATGCCGGTTATTCAGAAAGGCCTCACCACGTTTCCCGGCCTCGCCCACCGCATGCAGCTGGTGGGCCATAAGGGCCGCGTGCTGTTCGTCAATGATTCGAAAGCCACCAATGCCGACTCGGCGGCGCGGGCGCTGGCGAGTTTCCAAGATATTTTCTGGATCGCCGGCGGCCGGCCCAAGACCGGCGGCATCACCAGCTTGGCCGAATTCTTCCCCCGCATCCGCAAGGCCTATCTGATCGGCGAGGCGGCCGGGGACTTCGCCGCCACCCTCGACGGACAAGTGCCGCACGAGATCACGGGCATCCTGTCCGCCGCCATCGACGCGGCCGCGCGCGACGCGGAAAGCTCGGGCGCCAGAGAGCCGGTGGTGCTGCTCTCGCCGGCTTGCGCGTCGTTCGACCAGTACCCGAATTTCGAGGCGCGCGGTAAGTCGTTCACCGATATCGTGCTGGCCCTGCCGGGGGTAAAAAGCACGCAATAAGATTCGGCGGTCATCGTCCGCGAAAGCGGACGATCCAGTACTCCGTGCCGTTTCAATCCAAGCACGGCCACATGCGACGCTGCGGCGTACTGGATTGCCCGCTTTCGCGGGCAATGACATAAAGTGTTAATCCTTCCTCAACCATCCCCGGTCAGCTTGGCTTCTGGACGGGAAGCGAAATGGTCTCGCGCGCGGAACGCACGCCTTTTGCCGAGTGGTGGTGGACGGTCGACAAGCTCACGCTCGTCGCCCTCGGCGCGCTGATGCTGGCCGGCATCGTCCTGTCGCTGGCCGCCAGCCCGCCGGTGGCGTCCCGGCTCGGCCTCGATCCGTTCTACTTCGTCGACCGCCACATTCTCTATCTCTTCCCCACCATCGCGGTGCTGCTGGGCGTTTCCTTCCTCAACCCGCGCCAGATCCGCCGCCTCGCCGTCATCGTCTTCTTCGTTTCCCTCGTGCTGGTGGCGCTCACGCCGGTGCTCGGCGCCGACATCAAGGGCGCGCGCCGCTGGCTGGTCATTTTCGGCGTCAACATCCAGCCGTCCGAGTTTCTGAAACCCGCCTTCGTCGTAATGGTTGCCTGGCTGTTCGGCGAGTCCGCTAAGCGTCCCGACATGCCGGCCAATACCCTTGCGCTGGTCATGCTGCTGAGCGTGGTGACGCTCCTGGTGATGCAGCCGGACTTCGGCCAGACCATGCTGGTGGTGCTGGTGTGGAGCGCGTTGTTCTTCATGGCCGGCATGCGGGTGATTTGGGTGTTCGGCATCGGCGCCGCCGCGGCCGCGGGCCTCACCGTTGCCTATTTCACCGTGCCACACGTCGCCAAGCGGCTGCAGCACTTCCTCAACCCGGCCGCCGGCAACTCCTACAATATCGACGTGGCGCTTGAGAGCTTCATGCGCGGCGGCTGGTTCGGCCGCGGCCCGGGCGAGGGCACGGTCAAGCGCATCTTGCCTGAGAGCCACACCGACTTCGTGTTCGCGGTGGCGGCGGAGGAGTTCGGCGTCGCGCTCTGCCTGGTACTGGTGGCGCTCTATGCTTTCATCGTCATCCGTTCGCTCTTGCGCGCCATGCGCAACGACGACCTGTTCACCCGCTTCGCTGCCGCTGGGCTCGCCATCCTGTTCGGTACCCAGGCGGCGATCAACATTGCGGTCAATATCCATCTCATCCCGGCCAAGGGCATGACGCTGCCCTTCATCTCCTATGGCGGCTCGTCGATGATCTCGCTCGCCTACACCATGGGCATGCTGCTGGCCTTGACGCGCGAGCAGCCGCGCGCCGCCATGCTGGCGCCCGAATTGCCGCCCGATCTGGCGCAGGCCGAAACCGCGGCTTGACAGGATCTGTCATTCCGGGGCGCCGCCGAAGGTGGCGAACCGGAATGACGTAGAAATACTTTTCCGCCTGCTAGCCGATTGACCGATGACGAGCCGCAGCAACGACACGCCTTTAATCCTCCTCTGCGCTGGCGGTACCGGCGGCCATCTTTTCCCGGCCGAGGCGCTGGCGGTGGCGCTGGAGACGCGCGGGGTGACCATCGACCTCGCCACCGACAGCCGCGCCGCTCATTTCAAGTTTCCCGCCCGTGCCGTGCATCTGATCCCGAGCGCCACCCTGCGCGGCCGCGATCCGTTCTCGCTTGCGCGCACTGCGGCGCTGCTGGCGCTCGGCACCGCCAAGGCCTGGGCGCTAATCGGGCGCATCTGCCCGGCCGTGGTGGTCGGCTTCGGCGGCTATCCGACCGTGCCGCCGCTTTATGCCGCAAGCTTGCGCGGCGTGCCCACTGTGCTGCACGAGCAGAACGGCGTCATGGGCCGCGCCAACCGGCTGCTGGCGTCGCGCGTCACCACCATCGCCACCGGCTTCCGCACCCTGGCGCGGCTCGACCCGAAGCTGCAAGGCAAGGTCAATTTCACCGGCAACCCGGTGCGCCCGGCCGTCATCGCAGCCGCTGCCACGCCTTATGCGCCGCCCGCGCCAGATGAACGCTTGCGCTTGCTAGTGTTCGGCGGCAGCCAGGGCGCCCATGTCATGGCCGAGATCGTGCCGTCGGCGATCGAGCGCCTGCCGCAGAGCTTGCGCGCGCGCCTCCAACTCGTGCAGCAGGTGCGCGCCGAGGACCTGGATAGCGTACGCGCGCGCTATGACGGCCTCGGTCTTGCCGCCGAAACCGCGCCGTTCTTCGACGACCTGCCGCAGCGCATGGCCGCCGCTCATCTGGTCGTTTCGCGCTCCGGCGCCTCGACCATCGCCGAATTGTCCGCCATCGGCCGCCCTGCTATCCTGGTGCCGCTGCCGCACGCGCTCGACCAGGACCAGTTCGCCAATGCCGGCGTGCTGGCGGAAGCGGGCGGCGCCATCCGCATCACGCAGGCCGACTTCACGCCCGAGCGGCTGGCCGAGGAGATCGCCGCCTTGGCCGGCGCTCCGGCGCGCCTTGCGGGCATGGTGCAAGCCGCCAAGTCGGCCGGCAGCAGCGACGCCGCCGAACGGCTGGCGAATCTGGTGATCAGGACGGCGGGTCTTTGACGCCGGCCGCGACTGCGTGCCACTTCATTTCGACCTTGCGCGTCCCGGCCCGCTCGTTCCGCGGGTGAGCTTCTCGAAAGCCTTGCGGTCGGTGATTTTTACGTGCCGGCGGTCCCGCAATCGAATGACACGCTGTGCCGCCAGGTCGCGAAAGCCCCGGCTCGCCGCCGCCAGCGACATGCCGACATAGTCGGCGATGTCCGAGCGGTCCATCGGAGGTAGATCTCCGGCAGCGGCCCGTTTGTCGATTGCACGTGCTCCTGCAATTGCAGGAATATCGCCAGCTTCGACGACGCATGCCGTTGTGGCAGCAGCAGCGCGTGCCGCTGCGCCTCCCGCAGCGCGTGCGAAAGCTTGGCGATAAGGTGGAAATCCAGCGCGGCGTCCTTCGACAATTGACGGCGCAGGGCAGGCACCGGCAGCGCATAGGCGGTTACCGGCGTTATCGCCTTGGCCGAGTTCGTATAGCGCCCCTGCTCGGAGAGCCCGAACAAGTCCTGCGGGTAGAGGAAAGCGGCGATATGCTCGCCGCCGCTTGGCGCGGGCTTGTCGGTTTTGACGATCCCGCTGACGATGTTGAAAATTGCTTCGGCAGGTTTTCCGTCGGAATAGATTTTTTCGCCTCTCCTGAAGCGAATAATCGAGGCGATCCTCGCCAGGCTTGGCACCCTCTTCGTCGCTGAGCAGCTGATGGGCCCCGCCAAGGGATTCTAGGGAGCCAGGGGTCGACGGCGCGGATGGCCGGGCCATTGGGACGGCTTGCTCTGCCTGTTACCACTTTCGCCCCCTGACTTCTGGTCTTGTCGTCGAAGCGCGCGCCAAGTTTAGCGCGGCATTCGGCTGCAAGCATAATCCCCGGCCGAACGCGCAAAGCGGTGCGGCAATTGGGTGTGTAAGAAATTATTCGTACCGGCGATGTGGCTCTTGTGGCCCCGATGTGTCTCTTGTGGCCCCAGAGACACATATGGATCCGCTAAGTCAGGCAGGATACAAAAATCGAGCAAGGGTTTGATCCTGATCAAGTTTCGCCTTGGGGCGCTGGTGGCACTCTCGCGTTCGGACGCCTAGTTTTTTCCAAAGGGGCAGGCCTCCTCGCTGTTTAAGCATGCCGGCCGGAATCGCTTCTGAGTCCGCATGTGGATTGGGAGTGCGTTCGATGACCTCGGAATTGAGCGAAGCCCTCCGCTCGGCGCATCGTGCCAACATCGACCGCTACTGCCGGCTCTTGCAAACCCATTTGACCGACCACGAGCGCGAATTTGTTGAACGGCGAATCGCGGAAGAGCAGGAGGCTCTCCAGCGCCTCGCCGGCGGAAATGCTCGATTCGGTAGCCTGACCGCGTGCGGCGCCTCTCCTCGGGCGCGCGAAGTCTGCACGGCATTTTCATAAACCCGTCCGCACGCATGATCATCGAGCTCAAGATCCAGCACTATCGCGAGCTTCTGGAGACGGAGCGTGATGCCGGCAAAAGGCAAACCATCGAGAAGCTGCTTGCGGAAGAAATGCAGAAGCTGGCCGCTTTCCTCAGGAACAAGACCGAGTAGCGTGCCTGATCCGGCCCCCCAGGGATCAATCGGACCACTCGCGCCAGTGCGTCGGATCGACAGGAACCAGTTTACCCGTTGCGGCGTGCATCCATTGCTCGCCCTTGCGGCGGCAGGGGAACACGAGCGCGTATACCTCGCCATCCTCGATGACGCTGAGCTGCAGGTCGCGGTCACGCGGCGCGTTCGATATGGGGTGCCATCTGTCCAACGCCGTGCTCGCTCATACGCCTGATCGTCGCCGTGTTTAAGACTAGCGTTCGCTCGGGTCGTCGAATTGCGCTACATCAAAGGTCCCGGAGGTGGGTGCCACCTCGGATTCGGGGCGGCCGCGGATGAGCCCGTTAAGGTAAAATTGCGCTGTGGACTTTGGCCCTTAGGCCTCGGACTTCCAACGGGTTGCCATAAACTGGCGCCAGTGATTACTGGGACGCTCGCCGGAACCCGCTCCCGCATGGGCGGTGGGGGAGGGCATAGCCTGGGGGGAACTCGCCCATATGAAATTGCCGCGCAATATCGGGCCCATCCATTTTGTCGGCATCGGCGGCATCGGCATGAGCGGCATCGCCGAGGTGCTCACCAATCTCGGCTACACCGTCACCGGGTCCGACGTGGCCGAGGGCGGCAACGTCAAGCGCCTGCGCGACAAGGG
>JARRNI010000121.1:9015-12198 GCA_037385125.1 Pseudolabrys sp. | reverse complement strand
GTCTACACCACCGACGCCGCCGGCCGCATCACCTATTTCAACGAGGCCGCCGCCGCGCTGTGGGGCCAGCGGCCGCCGCTCGGCACCAGCGAATGGTGCGGCTCGGCGAAACTGTACTGGCCGGACGGCACCCCCATGGCGCACGATGAGTGCCCGATGGCGATCGCGCTCAAGCAAGACCGCGCGGTGCGCGGCATGGAGGCCATGGCCGAGCGCCCCGACGGCACCTGCGTTGCGTTCATCGCCTATCCGACGCCGCTGCACGACGAGGCCGGCCGCCTGACCGGCGCGGTCAACATGTTGGTCGACATCGGTGAGCGCAAGCGTGCCGAGGAGCATCGGGAGCTGCTGCTGCGCGAGTTGCACCACCGGGTGAAGAACACCCTCGCCACCGTGCAGGCGATCATGGGCTCGACCGCGCGCTCGGCCGAGACCATCGACGACTTCAAGGACGCCATGATCGGCCGCATCGGCTCGCTGGCGCGCACCCATCTGCTGCTGAGCGAGGAAGGCGCCGAGGTCTCCTTCGCCGACATTTTGCACAATGAGCTCGACGCCTTCGACGACGGCAGCGAGGAGCGTATCCGCCTGGAAGGCCCCGACGTCGAGCTCGCCTCGCGGCTGGCGGTGTCGCTCGGCATGGCGATCCACGAGTTGACCACCAATGCGGCCAAACACGGCGCGCTGTCGGTCTACGGCGGCAAGGTGGACGTGACCTGGCGAATGACCATCGAGGCCACGCGCCGCACACTGGAATTCGACTGGGTGGAAAGCGGCGGCCCGCAGGTCGCGCCGCCGGCGCGCCAGGGCTTCGGCTCGCGCCTTCTCGATTTCGTGCTGCCCGGGCAGATCCAGGCGCGCAGCCAGATCGACTACCGGCCGCAAGGGGTACACGTGCAATGCACGGTGCCGCTGCCGGCGGAGGCGCCGGCAGCGCCGAAGAACGGGGCGCCGGCCGAAGCCGACGCCGCAAAACGGCGTTAGAGCCTTTTCTTTTTCGATTTCGCCTTCTTCTTTTTCTTCTTCCTTGTCTTGCTGATGGCGATATAGGCCTCGATCTTCTTGGCCGAGCGGCCAACCGCCTTGACCGCGGCTCTCAGGCGGGTGGGCGTAACTTTAAACTTCTTAGACCATTAGCGGACTTCATACGGCCGGCTGAGCGCGATCAACTTGCGATCGGCCGCGCTTTTACGCTTCTTCTTGCGTTTGGCCATGTGACTTCCGCTGGTTGGATATTCCAAGTCCGTCACATAGCCTTTACAATTGATTCGGTCATCTTTTTTGCGTCGCCGAGCAGCATCATGGTGTTGTCACGGTAGAACAACGGGTTGTCGATGCCGGCATAGCCCGACGCCAGCGAGCGCTTGATGAACATCACCGTGCCGGCCTTCCACACCTGCAGCACCGGCATGCCATAGATCGGCGAGGACGGGTCTTCCTCGGCGGCCGGGTTGGTCACGTCGTTGGCGCCGATGACGAAGGCGACGTCGGTCTGGGCGAACTCGGAGTTGATGTCCTCCAGCTCGAACACCTCGTCATAGGGCACGTTCGCTTCCGCCAGCAGCACGTTCATATGGCCGGGCATGCGGCCGGCCACGGGGTGGATGGCGTATTTGACCTCGACGCCCTCCTTCTTGAGCTCGTCGGCCATCTCGCGCAGCGCATGCTGGGCCTGTGCCACCGCCATGCCGTAGCCCGGCACGATGATCACCTTCGAGGAATTCTTCAGCAGATAAGCGGCATCCTCGGCCGAGCCGAGCTTGACCGGCCGCTGCTCCTCGCCGCCGCCCGCCGGGCCCGCCACCTCGCCGCCGAAGCCGCCGAGGATGACCGAGATGAACGAGCGGTTCATGCCCTTGCACATGATGTAGGACAGGATCGCGCCCGAAGAGCCGACCAGCGCGCCGGTAATGATCAGCGCGCTGTTGCCGAGCGTGAAGCCGATGCCGGCGGCCGCCCACCCCGAATAGGAGTTGAGCATCGAGATCACCACCGGCATGTCGGCGCCGCCGATCGGGATGATGATCAGCACGCCGAGCAGCAGCGAAGTAGCCACGATCAGCCAGAAGTCGAGCGCCGTCTGCGAGGTGAAGAAGCCGTAGATGAAGAAGATGAGCGCGAGCGCTAGGATGATGTTGATGGCGTGGCGCGCCGGCAGCATGATCGGCTTGCCGCTCATGCGGCCGGACAATTTCAGGAACGCGATCACCGAGCCGGTAAACGTGAGCGCGCCGATCGCGGCGCCGAGCGACATTTCGATGGTGCTGGCCTGGTGGATACGACCTTCCGAGCCGATGCCGAAGGCCGCCGGCGCGTAGAAGGCGCCCGCCGCCACCAGCACCGCCGCGGTGCCGACCAGCGAGTGGAAGGCGGCGACCAGCTCCGGCATGGCAGTCATCGGCACGCGCCGCGCGATCACCGCGCCAACCCCGCCGCCAATGGCGATGCCGCCGACCACCAGGCCCCAGGCCACCGGTGACGCCGGCGGATGCGAGCCGAGCGTGGTGCCGACCGCGATCGCCATGCCGAGCATGCCGAACAGATTGCCGCGGCGGCTGGACTCCGGGCTCGACAGCCCGCGCAGCGCCAGGATGAACAACACGCCGGCGAGGAGATAGAGGAGCGCGACGAGGTTGGCGCTCATGAGTGGCACCCACTGACTGTCATCACCCACGAAAGCGGGTGATCCAGTAAACGAATGCACCGCGCATCGACCGAAAGATCACGGCATACTGGATGCCCCGCCTGCGCGGGGCATGACGGCTGAATTTTCTGCGCCCCCATCATCCCATCACTTCTTTTTCTTCTGATACATGCCCAGCATGCGCTGGGTGACCAGGAACCCGCCGAAAATATTCACCGAAGCGAAGACCAGCGCGAAGAAGCCGAGCGCGCGTGCCCACAAGGGCCCGCTGTCATCGGCGACCAGACCGACGCCGACCGCCAGCAGCGCGCCCACCACGATCACCGAGGAGATGGCGTTGGTCTCCGACATCAGCGGCGTGTGCAGCGCCGGCGTGACCGACCACACGACGTAATAGCCGACGAACACCGCCAGCACGAAGATCGACAGGCGGAACACGAAGGGATCGACCGCGGTTGCGATGTGGGACATCAGACTCTCCACGAGCAGGGCGCTACCCTCTCCCCTCGGGCGAGAGGGTGCCGAGCGAGCGAAAGCGA
>JARRNI010000121.1:0-8991 GCA_037385125.1 Pseudolabrys sp. | reverse complement strand
GTCAAGCCGTCGTGTGGCAAAGCCCAATGCACCATCACGCCGCCCGCTTGGGCTGGAAATTCGGATGCACCACGGCGCCGTCGCGGGTGAGCATGGTGGCCTTGACCAGCTCGTCGTCCCAATTGACCGCGAGCTTCTTCTCGTTCTTGTCGATCATGGTCTCGAGGAAATTCATCAGGTTCTTAGCGTAGAGCGCCGAGGCCGAAGCCGCCAGCCGTCCCGGCACGTTGAGGTAGCCGACGATCCTGGCCGGGCCGACCTGCGCCACCTCACCGGCACGCGCGCCCTCGACATTGCCGCCGCGCTCGACGGCGAGGTCGATGATCACCGAGCCCGGCCGCATCGATTCCACCATCTCCTTGGAGATGAGCCGCGGCGCCGGGCGCCCCGGGATCAGCGCGGTGGTGATGACGATGTCCTGCTTCTTGATGTGCTCGGCGGTGAGCGCGGCCTGCTTGGCCTGGTACTCCTTCGACATTTCCTTGGCGTAGCCGCCGGCGGTCTGCGCGTTCTTGAATTCCTCGTCCTCGACCGCGATGAACTTGGCGCCCAGGCTCTCCACCTGCTCCTTGGTGGCGGGGCGCACGTCGGTGGCGGTGACCACGGCGCCAAGCCGGCGCGCGGTCGCGATCGCCTGCAGGCCGGCGACGCCGACGCCCATGATGAACACCTTGGCCGCCGGCACGGTGCCGGCCGCGGTCATCATCATCGGCAGCGCGCGGCCGTAGGCCTCCGCCGCGTCGATTACCGCGCGGTAGCCGGCGAGATTGGCCTGGCTGGACAGCACGTCCATCGACTGCGCGCGCGTGATGCGCGGCATCAACTCCATGGCGAAGGCGGTGAGGCCGGCCTCGGCGATCTTCTTGAGCGCGTCCTCATGGCCGTAAGGGTCCATGATGGCAATGACCAGCGCACCCTTCTTGTAGCCGGCGAGCTCGCCCGCCTCGGGGCGGCGCACCTTCAACACCACGTCGGCATTCTTCTCGACGTTCTCGCCGATCTCGGCGCCGGCCGCCTCGTATTCGGCGTCGGGAATGCCGGAGCCGATGCCGGCACCGCGCGCGACCGCGACCTCGGCGCCGAGCGACCTCAGCTTCTTGACGGTTTCCGGAGTGGCGGCGACGCGAGGTTCGTTGGCGTCGATTTCACGCGCTACGGCTACTCGCATTCGCGTCTCCGAACCGGGCCTCAGGATACGCCGAGGTAGACGAAGATGAGAAAACCGAGCAAGAAGGCCACGTAGCTCGAGGTCTTGGTGCCGCTGAGCAGGCCCGGGATGGCGCCGGCCAGGGTGATGATGAAGACGACCAGCGCCCAGAACCAATGCCCCATAACCCCGCCGACGGCCAGGCCGAGCAGGATATTGACCACGCTGACGATGCCGATGAACGTGAAATGGACGAAGCTTTCGTAGCTGTGCTCGTGCGCCGGATAGTCGTTGCCGGCGGCGGTGGCATATTCGACGGTGCCGTGTTCGGCCATGGGGGTGGGTCTCCAGGAACGCCGAGGATTAAGGGCCGCGCGGGACGCGGGCCGCGCAAGGAGTTAGCGTAAATGGCGCCCTTGGGCAACGGCGGCGGCGGTTTACTCCCTCGCGTCATTGCCGGGCCGCCGCGAAGCGGCGAGACCCGGCAATCGAGCAATTTTCGCGAAAATGATGGATGCGCGGGTCAAGCCCGCGCATGACGCCGGTCCTAGCGGCAGGCCTTCACTACTACCCAGACGTATCCAGCCCCGCCTCGGCCAACGCGGCACTTTGCCGCGCAGCCACCGCCTCCACCGAGAAATCCTCGATCGCCTCGTTGAACAGGCGGTGGAAATTCAACTCAGCCGCCAGGTGCAGGAACACAGCGCCCAGCCCGACCGCGGCGCGGTCCATGAAGACGAATTCGCGCGGCACCGTCACCGGCCCCAGCTCCTTGAGCGCCCGGTGCACCCGGAAGGCCTCTTTGCGGCCGTATTCGGCAGGGCTCACCCCGTCGGCGATCGAGCGCACGCGGTCGTTGAGCAGCGGGCCGTAGATGAAGCGGGCCCAGATGTTGAGGGCATCGATGATCGGCCGGTTGAGCCGCTTGAAGCCCCAGGTCTCGTAGGCGTGCACCACCCGCTCGTCGTCGCCGTTCAACAGTCCGCGGTAGAGATCGACCACGCCGCCCACGAAGCTCTCCGGGAAGATGCGGATGCAGCCGTAGTCGAGCAGGTTGATGCCGGCGGCAGTCGTCTTGCGTGGACTGTCTTCGTCACCCTCCTCGAAAACAGAGTAGTTGCCGAGATGGGGATCGCCGTGGATGACGCCGAAGCGGGCAAACGGCAGCCACCAGGCGGTGAACATGGCACTGGCCAGCCGGTTGCGCGTCTCGAGCGGATCCTCCTTGTGCTCAAGCATCCTCGAGCCTTCCAACCAGTCGAGGGTAAGCAGGCGGCGGCTGGACAGTTCCGGCCACACCCTGGGCACGCGGATGGCGCTCTGGCCGTCCAGCATGCGGCTGTACAGCTTCACGTTCTTGGCTTCGCGGATGTAGTCGAGCTCCTCGCGCAGACGGGCGGCGATCTCGACCGCGATCTCGGACGTGTCGATCGCTGGGTCAAAGCGCTTACGCAGCGAGAACAAGATTTGCAGCTGGGAGAGGTCGGCCTCGACCGCCGACTGCATGTCGGGATATTGCAGCTTGCAGGCAAGCTCGGTGCCGTCGCGCGCGCGCGCCTTATGCACCTGGCCGAGCGAGGCTGCCGCCGCCGGATGGTGCTCGAACGCGGCAAACTTCTTTTGCCAGTCGGGGCCCAGCTCCGCGCTCATGCGGCGCTTGACGAAGGCCCAACCCATGGGCGGCGCCTGGCTCTGCAGCTTGATCAGCTCGTTGGCGTATTCCGGCGGCAGCGCATCGGGGATGGTGGCGAGCAGCTGCGCCACCTTCATGATCGGACCCTTGAGCCCGCCGAGCGCGGCGGTGAGCGCGACCGCGTTGCCAGCACGGTCGGAGGGGCGGCCCATCACGCGCTGGCCGGCCATGCGCGCGGCCACCCCGCCGACGCTGGTACCGATCCGGGCGTAACGCCGCGCGCGGGCGGAGAAGCGGTTCTTTTCGCGGTCGTCGGTGGGGGGCTGGGGCATGTTCAGATAAAACGCGTGACGGCCCTTAGATATGCACGTCAGGGCGCAATGCCAAGCGTATCGCTTGGCGTTCCGCGTTCAAGTCTTCGCAAGGATTTCGAACGTCTTGCGGTATTTGACCATGCACCGGCGGACGAATCCCATCGCTCGATCATGGATAGTCTGAATTCGTCTGATCTTGAGGCCGCCTTCTACGACCTCGGCAGAGAGCACGTCGCCACGCTTCCAGCCGAACTTTGCGACGACGTCGTCAGGCAGCACGATGGCCAATTCTTCACCCGATTTGCGTACGGTGAGTTTCATCGCTTGCCGCCCTTCGATTCTTCAATGCCGGGCGAGCATACTCCATCCTGGCGCGCAATAACGAGCTATTTCGCGGCGTCCAGCGCCTCCAACTCGTTGATCAGATTGGCGATCACCTGCAGGCCGCCGTCCCAGAACTGCGGGTCGCGCGCGTCGAGGCCGAACGGCGCCAGCAGCTCCGAATGGTGCTTGGTGCCGCCGGCCGAAAGCATCCCGAGATAACGCTCGGCAAAGCCCGACGCCGAGTGCTCGTAGACCGCATAGAGCGAGTTCACCAGGCAGTCCCCAAACGCATAAGCGTAGACGTAGAACGGCGAATGGATGAAGTGCGGGATATAGACCCAGAAGGTCTCGTAGCCCGGCTTCAGCTCGATCGCAGGCCCTAGGCTCTCCGCCTGCACCGACATCCACAATTCGCAGATCTTGTCGCTCGTCAATTCGCCATTGCGGCGCTCCAGGTGCACCTTGCGCTCGAACGTGTAGAAGGCGATCTGGCGCACCACCGTGTTAAGCATGTCCTCGACCTTGGCGGCGAGCATGGCCTTGCGCTGCTTCTTATCCTTTGTCTCGGCGAGCAGCTTGCGGAAGGTCAGCATCTCGCCGAACACGCTCGCCGTCTCGGCCAGCGTCAGCGGCGTCGGCGCCATCAGCGGGCCGTTGGGCGCCGCCAGCACCTGGTGCACGCCGTGGCCGAGCTCGTGCGCGAGCGTCATCACGTCGCGCGGCTTGCCCATGTAGTTGAGCAGCACATAAGGATGCGCCGACGGCACGCACGGATGCGAGAACGCGCCCGGCTGCTTGCCTTCGCGCACGCCCGCGTCGATCCAGCGCCGCTCGAAGAAGCGGTCGGCCACCTCTGCCATCGTCGGCGAGAAGGCGCCGTAGGCGGTGAGGATCGTGTTGCGCGCGTCGATCCAGGAGATGGTGCGCTGCGCCACCTTGGGCAGCGGCGCGTTGCGGTCCCAGTGCGGCAGCTTCTTCTTGCCGAACCACTTCGCTTTCAGAGCGTAGTAGCGGTGCGACAGTTTCGGATAGGCGGCGCGCACCGCCTCCACCAGCGCGTCCACCACCTCGCGCTCGACCCGGTTTGACAGATGGCGCGCATCGGCCACGTCCTCAAAGCCGCGCCAGCGGTCGGAAATCTCCTTGTCCTTGACGAGCGTGTTGGTGATCAGCGTGAAGGGCCGCAGGTTCTCCTTGAAGGTCTTGGCCAGCGCCTGCGCCGCCGCGCGCCGCTTATTGGCGTCGGCATCGACCAGCAGATTGAGCGCAGGCTCGATCGACATCGGCTTGCCGCCGATTGGGAAGCGCAACGAGGCGATCATCTCGTCGAACTGCCGGTTCCAGGCGGAATAGCAGGTCATCGACTTCTCGTGGAAAAGCTGCTCGACGCGGTCCTCGAGCTGATAGGGCTTTTCCTTGCGCACGTCCTCGATCCACGGCCGGTAATGGCCGAGCGCCGGATCGGCCATGGCCGCTTCCAGCGCCGCGTCGTCCAGCCGGTTGAGCTCGAGCGTGAAGAACAGGAGATGGATCGAGGCCGCGGTCAGCCGCTCCTGCACGTCGCCGTAGAACTTGGCGATCGTGGGATCACTGGTATTGCCGGCATAGCTGAGCGAAGAATAGGAAACGAGCTTGCCGAGCTTGTCGTCGAGCGCCTCGTAGCGCTTGACCGCCTCGGCCAGCCGCCGGCCGCCGTCGGCGCCCACCGCCATCTCCGCCAGCCTGCCCTTGTAGTCCTGCTCGAAGGCGGCGCATTCGGCATCGGCCGCGTCGAGATCGCGCTGGACCTGCGGGCTGTCAATGCCGGGATAGAGATCGTTGAGATTCCATTCCGGCAGCGCGCCGAGCTTGCCGGACGATTTGCTGGGAGCCTTGGTTTTGCGCGCGGAAGAGCTTTTGGCCATTGGGTCGGGCAATTTTCTCTGGAGGGGAAATCGGGACGGTTAAGGCATCATTTAGGCCGGCACTCGTGGCGATGCGATGGCCCGCACCGGATTTTTCAACAGGCCGGCGAACGGCCCTTGTTCGCCCGCCCGTTTAACAGGTCGTTAAGCGAGAAAAGCGACATTGCCCCAATTCGGTACAGCGTGAGGGGTTCCATGTCCGAAACCGTGCTCATCGTCGACGACGATCCGGTCCAGCGCCGCCTGCTCGAAGCCATGGTGCAGCGTTTCGGCTACCGGACCCTGCTGGCCGAGGGCGGCGACATGGCGGCCGCCCTGCTCGCCGGCCCCGAGCGCCCCGCCATCGACTGCGTGGTGCTCGACCTGGTGATGCCCGATCTCGACGGGCTCGGCGTGCTGGCGCGCATGCGCGAAGCCGGCTGCGACGTGCCGGTCATCGTCGAGACCGCCCATGGCGGCATCGACAATGTGGTCTCTGCCATGCGCGCAGGCGCGGCCGATTTCGTGGTCAAGCCGGCCAATCCGGAGCGGCTGCAGGTATCTTTACGCAACGCCCTATCCGCCCGGCGGCTGGCCGGCGAGTTGCAGCGCTTGCAGCGCAAGCATGACGGCACGCTCAGCCTGAGCGACGTCGTCACCCACTCTGCCGCCATGCGCCCCGTGCTGCGCGCGGCCGAAAAGGCGGCGGCTTCTTCCATCGCCGTGCTCATCGAAGGCCAGTCGGGCACCGGCAAGGAGCTGATCGCGCGCGCCATCCACGGCTCGGGCGCGCGCCGCGCCAAACCCTTCGTCGCGGTCAATTGCGGCGCGCTGCCGGAGAACCTGGTCGAGTCGATCCTGTTCGGCCACGAGAAAGGCGCCTTCACCGGCGCCACCGAGAAGCACACCGGCAAGTTCGTCGAGGCCGACGGCGGCACCCTGTTTCTCGACGAAGTCGGCGAGTTGCCGCCCGCCGCGCAGGTCAAGCTCCTGCGCGCCTTGCAGGACGGCGAGGTCGAGCCGGTCGGCGGCCGCAAGGCGGTGAAGGTGGACGTGCGCATCGTCTCCGCCACCAACCGCGACCTGATCGCCGAGGTGAAGGCCGGGCGCTTCCGCGAAGACCTATTCTACCGCTTGCACGTGTTTCCGATCGCGGTGCCGCCGCTGCGCCGGCGCCCGGAGGATATCCCAGAGCTCGCGCGCCATTTCCTCTCCCGCATCGCGGCGGAGGAAGGCAAGCGCGTGCGCAGCCTGAGCGCCGAGGCGCTGGCGCTGCTGTCGGCCTATCGCTGGCCCGGCAATGTACGCCAACTCGAGAACGCGATCTTCCGCGCGGTGGTGCTGACCGAGGGCGAACAGGCCGGCGTCAACGAATTTCCGCAGATCACCGCGCAGACGGGCGCCAACGCCGGCGCCGACGATGCCGCCCAGCCGCTGATCGAGCCGGCGCCGGCCATGGCGGCGGCGCTGCCCGACGCGCGCGAGGCGGAGCCGTCCGCGCAATTGACCATGCCGTCGCTCGCTCTCACCGACGCGCGCGGCGACGTGCGCCCGCTCGACGAATTGGAGCGGGAAGCCATCCGATTCGCCATCGCGCACTACCGCGGCCAGATGTCGGAAGTCGCGCGCCGCCTGGGGATCGGCCGCTCGACCCTCTACCGCAAACTGGAAGGACTCGGCCTCGATGGCGGCGCGGCCGAGTTCAGAGAGAGCGCGGCAGATTAACGAATTCAACTAAATTTTAACCACTAGCACCCGCACAGACCCGATCGAAATGACGCCGGTCCTGTTCGGCGGCGTCGAGCGCCGCGACGCTTTCAATTCATGCAGTCAATTTTCCTGATGGCTTTTTCGTCAGGTTCACCATCGGGCCCCGGGTACCGCGGCCGGCCGGAGCCTCCGCGCCGGCCGGTCGACATTTAACGGCACGATTTTCGACGATTTCGCTTGCCTGTGGCCTTTCGGCCTCATTTTCGGCCATGTTCGCCGGTAATCTTCGGGTATAGCGGCGGTGGGCCGCTAAGGGGTCATTAACCAAACGGGTCCAACACTACGGGTCGTCGCCGGACGGCCGCGGGGGCGTAGCGACAAGTGGGACGACGAATTTCACCTAAAAAAGGACTGCTTTTGCCTCGCGTGCGCGCACTTTCCGTGCTGTCGACCGCGGCGCGCGCCGGTGTTCGCCTGGGCGCGGCAGGCCTCGTGGTGCTGCTGGCGGGCAACGCGCTGCAGAGCGCGGTCGCCGAGGGCGACACCCGCACCCTCACCATGCATCACGTCCACACCGGCGAGGACATCACCATCACCTACAAGCGCGACGGCCACTACATTCCGTCGGCGCTGAAGAAGCTGGACTGGTTCCTGCGCGACTGGCGTAAGGAAAAAGCGACCATCATGGACCCGCGGCTGTTCGACCTGCTGTGGGACGTTTATCGCGAGAGCGGCGCCGCCAAGCCGATCGAGATCATCTGCGGCTACCGCTCGCCCGGCACCAACGCCATGCTGCGCCGGCGCACGAACGGCGTGGCCAAGTACAGCCAGCATATCCTGGGCCGGGCGATCGACTTCTTCATTCCGGGCGTGCCGCTCGCCAAGCTGCGCGCGCTCGGGCTGCACCTTGAATGGGGCGGTGTCGGCTATTATCCGCGTTCCGGCTCGCCGTTCGTGCACATGGACGTGGGCCAGGTGCGGCACTGGCCGGCCATCGCACGCAGTAGCCTGAAGAAGATCTTTCCCCACGGCCGCACCGTGCACATCCCCTCCGACGGCAAACCGCTGCGCGGCTATGCGGCGGCGCTCGCCGCTGTCGAACGCCGCGGCAACGCGCCGAACCAGCGCTCGCTCGACGCCGCCCGCGCCGCCGGCGTGATCACCGAGGGCCAAGTGCGCGAGGCCGAACTGATCGCCGCGCAGCCAGGCACCGCCCGCACCGTGCTGGCCAGCCTGACCGGCTCCGGCAATACCGAGGCGTATAGCGCCGACAGCATGATGTCGCCCGCCAGCCGGCAGGCGCCCCATGCGCCCCAAGCGCCGATGCAGCTCGCCAGCCTGAGGGCGCCGGCGACGGCCGCCACCAAGCCGGCGCACCACGACCACCCCGTGCCGCTGCCGCCGGGGCGGCCGCGGACCGTTGTGACGGCGCATGCCAAGCGCTAGCCGGCCGCCGAACCGGTGCAGACCGCTTCGCTCGTCGGCGGCAAGGCCGACAGCCGCAGTATCTGGGGCGGCGTCTTCAGCAGCGCGCACGCAGCCGATAAACCATTTGACGTCGCCGCCGCCGATCCGGCCGCGACCGGCAGCGCCGCCAACAGCGCGCTCGCTTACGCAGACGAGAGCGATCTGGCCGCCATCAAGCGCGTGAGTCCCATGGGCGCAATCGTGCCGCCGCCGCCCGCGGCCACCGTGACGCCGGCCGGCGCCAACGCCGCCATCGCGACGAAGGCGCCAGTCGCCAGCGGCGGCATGCACGGCGACAGCCCCTGGCTGCGCGCCACCCTGCTGACGCCGAACGTGAGCGACTACATGACCGCCACCCGCCTCGCCAAGCTCGATCCGAAATGGATGAGCGCGATGCTGCACAAGCCGGAGCAGGCGGTGATGACGAGCTTCTCGGCCGATCCGTCGTTCGGCATGGTGACCAGCCGCTTCACCGGCCACGCGGTGGTGTTCCTGGCCACCGCCACCTTCGTG